>CAMHDX010000071.1 GCA_946183895.1 uncultured Porphyromonadaceae bacterium
AGTACAGGTGGAACTGGCGGTAATAGTCGGCGCTCGCCGCCTGCTTGGCATGGCTCAATCCGCTGACAATCGCCATGGTCCAAATCATCCAGCTGTGCTCAGCGAAGTAGTTGCCCAACCACGCGTCGCCAAAGTCAATCTCGCGCAGCACAATCGCCACACAAATCGAGAAGAACCAGAAGTCGCCGCTCAGTCCGTCAAGGATGCGCCCCAAGCGCGAGTACTGCTTGGTCATGCGCGCCAACTGGCCGTCGGCGCTGTCGTAGGTGTTAGCCCACACGATGAGCAAGATGCCTATCCAGTTGAGCCATGCCAGCTCCGGACTGCCGTAGTACAGCAACGCGCCGCCGGCGACGCCCAGGATAATCGAAATGATTGTAACCACGTTGGGTGTCACACCCAGCCACGCGAATAACTTTGCCCAGGCAAAGCCCAGTGGACGATAAAAGTACAAGTCAATATGCTCCTCGGTGTCAAGCGACTTGAGCGAGGAGCGGTATTCTTCAATTAAACTCATCAGGTTGTAATTCTTATTATAAATTAAAGTTGAGGCATCACAGGTGCAAGAACGCCTTTGCCTCGCGAATGATTGCCTTGGCGATGTGAGGCGCCGCCATGTCACGACAAGGCGCGAAGCTGGGCCAGTCGTTAAAGTCGATGATACGCACCGTGCCGTCGGCATCGACGATGCAGTCGCCACCGTACACCACGACGTTCAGCTCCTCGGCGGCGCGCTGGCAAATCGCCTTGAGGTGCGCCTCGTCAAACTGCAGACCCTGCGCCTTGCCGTTGACCACCTCCCAGCCGTACTTGCTATGGCCCTCGTCAAAGGGGTAGAACCAGTAGAAGAAGTCACTGCCGCGCAAACCGTAGAACTTGATCAGGTCGCCCACCAGGTGCACATTAATTACTGCGCGCGTGATGCCGCGATAAAAGTACTCCTGCAGCACCTCCTGCGCCTCCTCGGCGTGGCGCACATAGCTCACATCCTCCTTGTGCATCGCGTGGAAGTCGCCGCGCTTGATCCAGCAACTCTTGAAGCCCGCCTTCTCCAGCATCGGCTTCACGTTCTCGTTGGTGTTGACAATCAAGCTGTCGGGATAGGGAATGTCGTTGCCCATCAGGATGCGGGTCATGCGCTCGCGCGTACAATTCTCGATGCCGTAGCCCGAGTTAATCACCAGCTTGCCGGCATCCTCGAGTTGCTGCAAGTGGGCGATGCTTTGACGCTCGCGACACATGGCGACCACCACCGGCTCCTCGATGTGCTCGGCGGCGTTGAACTGGTCCTCACTATAGATGTTGACGGCACAACCGCGCTTGCGCAGCTGGTCCACAGTGCCGTTAAAAATTGCGGTGTCATTGCCGATGTGATTGGGCGAATAGGCTCCGGCACGCATCACTCCGGCTATGGTAATTTCTGCCATAAATTTATTAGTTTTTTAGTTTGAGTTCTTGATAAACGCGATGGCGGTGTCGATGTCGGCGGCATGGTCAACATCGATGATTTTGTCGATGCTGTACGCCCCCAGGTGCATGCCCGCCTCGAGCAGCGCGCGCTGGAAGTTGCGCATGCGCGAGATGCCACGGTCCAGGCAGTCGCGCAGCACCGGGAACGCCTTCTCGGTCATGGCGTACACGCCGCCGCTCACATATCGCGCGCCGTCAAACGGCTTGTCGCAAAACGCCGTGATGTCCATCGCCGCGTCAACGTCGACGTACAGCGGCTTCTCGTCGTCGATAAACGGGGTCACTGCCCACAGGCCGTCGTGCTCACTATCCGCCTCAAAGGCGGCGATATACCGCGCGAAGTCCTCCTCACGGAAGATAGTGTCGACCGTGGTCAGGCAGAACTTGCCCGGCGGAATAACACGACTCAGTTCGGCGAAACTGTGCATCGAGCTCGGTGTCGACTTGACCACCATGTGCAGCGGGATGTCCAAGCGCAGCGCGCTGACAAACTCATGCACCTCGGTCATCTGCTCGTTGATGATGATGCTGATGCTCTCGGCATTGCACCGCCTGAAGATGTTCATCAACCGCAACACCATCGGCTCGCCACACAGGTTGACAAGCGGCTTGGGCTTGGCAACGCCCTCCTGCGCCAACCGCGAGCCCTCGCCGGCGGCTATAATCGCATAATTCATATCCTCTCGGTTTTACGTTCCACAACACTGCGTTGCAGCGGGTTAGCATTCGCCTCGTCAAAGGCTTGACGATTGCGCCAGATGTCAATCGCGGCATAAATCGCCCCGCGCATTGACTGCTCGTTGGCGATGCCCTTGCCCGCGATGTCGTAGCCAGTGCCATGGTCTGGACTGGTGCGGACAATGGGCAGACCGGTGGTGCAGTTCACCCCCTCGCCCATCGCGATCGCCTTGAACGGCGCCAGACCCTGGTCGTGATACATCGCCAGCACCGCGTCAAAGTGCTTCCACGTGCGGCTGCCGAAGAAGCCGTCGGCCGCAAACGGACCGAAGGCGAGGATGTGGTCGTTGTCGTAGGCGCTGTTGATAGCCGGCAGTATCACTTGCTGCTCCTCGTCGCCCAGCAGGCCGTTCTCACCCGCGTGCGGATTGAGCGCGAGCACCGCGATGCGCGGCCGCTCGATGGCGAAGTCGCGGCGCAGGGCATAGTCCAGGGTGCGCAGGCGGTCGGTCAGCAGGTCAACGGTGAGCGATGCCGGCACCGTGGCTATGGGCTGATGCACGGTGGCGAGCGCCACACGCAGGTCGCCGGCAGTGAGCATCATCAGCGCGTGGGCGCCCTCCCCCACTGTCGCCTCGAGGTAGTCGGTGTGACCGGTATAGGGGAACTCCTCGCCGTGAATGTTATCCTTGTTGATGGGCGCGGTGACCAGCACGTCGCACCCGCCCGCCACGACATCGGCAGTGGCACGCTCCAGCGCCATGCGCGCCGCGCGACCGGCGGCCTTGCCGGGCTCGCCCAGGTCAATCTTCACCTCGTCGTCGCAGCAGTCCAGCACATTGACCATGTCGTCGCGCACGTCATCGGTGTTGTATATCACATTGATGTTCATCGCCGGCAGATTCAATGCCTTGCGATGAAAGTTCAACACCCGCGGTGAGCCGTAAACCACAGGAGTAAACAACTCCAGGATATCACTCACCGCAAGTGTCTTGAGTATCACCTCAGGACCGATGCCGTTGGTGTCGCCTATGGTTATTGCAATTCTTAGTTTCTCGTCCATTGATAATTCAAGCCCGGGCGGCTTGAGGAAATTGGTTTAATATTGAAGTTGCGCAGGTTGATAACCTGCTCGTTGTTTAACTTGTGCCGATTAATAACCGATGCAGTGGTAGGAGAAGCCCTCGGCCTCGACCTCACGGCGGTCATAGACGTTGCGGCCGTCAATAATGACCGGAGTGCGCATCACGGCGCGTAGCTCGTCCCACGCCGGCAGCATGAACTGCCGCCACTCGGTCACGAGCAACACCGCGTCGGCTCCACGCGCCGCGTCATACATATTGCTGGCGCAGTACACATTGCCCCAACGGCGCTTAGCGGTATTCATCGCCACCGGGTCGTACACGCGCACCTCGCAACCCGCCGCCAACAACTGGTCCAACGTGTCGATGGCTGGCGAATTGCTCATGTCGCCCGTCTCGGGCTTGAACGACAAGCCCCACACCGCCACCACTTTGTCAGCCAGCTCGCCGCCGTAGTGCTCGCTCAGCTTGTCGAACAGGATGCGTTTTTGCCGCGTGTTGACATTATCAACCGCCTTGAGCACCTCCATGTCGAAGTCATTGCCTTGAGCAATCTTGATCAGGTCCTTGATGTCCTGGGGGAACAGCGTGCCGCCGTAGCCGCAGCCCGGATAGATGTATTTGGGACCGATGCGGCTGTCGGTGCCCACACCCTGGCGCACCACATTAACGTCGGCACCCACGATCTCGCACAAGTTGGCAATCTCGTTCATGAAGCTCACGCGCGTGGCGAGCATTGACGTGGCGGCATACTTGATCATCTCGGCAGTGCGAGTGTCGGTAGTGATGATTTGGCGGTTGCCGCGCAGCAAGATGGTGCGATACATGCGGAACATCAGTTCGCGACCACGCTCGCTCTCCACACCGATGACGATGCGGTCGGGCTTCATGAAGTCCTTGATGGCATTACCTTCGGTGAGGAAGTCGGGGTTGCTGGCAATCTCAAAGTCGACCGCCACACCACGGCGGGCAATCTCGTCGCTGATGATGGAGCGCACACGCTGGGCGGTGCCCACCGGCACAGTACTCTTGATGACAAAGATGGCGGCGCCGTTGACATACGCGCCAAACATCTGAGCCACCTCCTCGATGGGCTTCAGGTCGGTCGCGCCGTCGCTATCAAGCTGGGTATCAAGCGCGCACACCACGTAGTCCTGCCCCACAAATCCATCACTGAGGTTGCTGCTGAAGACCAGGCGCTTGTCGTTGACATTGCGCATGACCATCGCCTCGAGTCCCGGCTCATAGATGGGGATGGAGCCGTACACCAGGCGGTTTATCTTTTGAGCATCGGTGTCAACACACGTCACTGTAGCGCCTAACTCGGCAAAGCAAGCCGCACTGACCAGCCCGACGTAACCGGTGCCTACTATTGAAACTTTCATCGCTGAATGTCCTTTAAAGATTAATGATTGTGCAAAGTTAATGTTTTTTTTCAAAAAAAAGCAGTAACTTTGCGCTAACAATCTAATTTTAACTTTTTATTAATGGAACAAAAGAAAATCGTGCTTAGCGGAATCCGCCCCACCGGCCAGTTGCATCTGGGCAACTATCTGGGCGCGCTGAGCAAATTTGTCAAGATGCAGCAAGACGGCATCTACGACAGTTACTTCTTCATAGCCGACTTGCACGCGCTCACCACCCACCCCGACGCCAACGCCCTGCATGAGAACGTGCGCGACGTGGTCGTCGAGTATCTGGCGGCGGGCCTTGACCCTGAGCGCAGCACCATCTTTGTGCAAAGCGACATTCCGGAGATTTCGGAGCTATACCTGCTGTTGAACATGCACGTGGGCATCGGCGAGCTGATGCGCACCGCCGCCTTCAAGGACAAGGCGCGCAAGGCGCTGGGCATCGCCGCTCCCGCCGCCGGCGACGACGACGAGGACATGGCGAAGGAGATTGTGGGCGCCAACAGCAACAAGCGCGTCAACGCCGGACTGCTCACCTACCCCACACTCATGGCGGTCGACATCCTGATTCAGCATGCCGACTATGTGCCCGTGGGCAAGGACCAGGAGCAGCACTTGGAGCTGACCCGCCGCTTCGCGCGCCGCTTCAACTCGTTCTACAAGGTTGACTACTTCACCGAGCCCAAGAACTTCAACTACGGCGGCGAGCCCGTCAAGGTGCCCGGACTTGACGGCAGCGGCAAGATGGGCAAGAGCGAGGGCAACTGCATCTACCTTGCCGACGAGGAGAAGCCGCTGCGCAAGAAGGTGATGCGCGCCGTGACCGACGCCGGTCCCACCGAGCCCAACTCGCCCATGTCGCAGCCCATCCAGAACCTGTTCACCATCCTCAAGCTGGTGAGCGACGAGGCTACTGTGGCACAATTCACCGCGGCATACAACGACTGCTCGATTCGCTACGGCGACCTCAAGAAGGCAGTTGCTGACGGCAGCGCATTGCCGCCATCCGCGCCGACGAGGCGTATGTGGGCCGCGTGCTACGTGAGGGTGCCGAGCGTGCCCGCGCCCGCGCGTCGCGCACCCTTGCCGACGTGCGTGAGATAATGGGCATCAGGCGGTTCTATTGACACAACGCGCGATGGAGGCAGATGTCATTGTTATCGGAGGCGGCGCCACCGGAGCCGGTGTGGCACGCGAC
>CAMHDX010000072.1 GCA_946183895.1 uncultured Porphyromonadaceae bacterium
GGTGAACGCCGTCGTTGTTGTACTCCGGTCGGTCCCAGTCAAAGGTGATGACCGGCTCGGTGGCGAGGTCTATGGCAGCGGGCAGCAATGGCTCTACCCTCAACTCAAATGTCGAGGGAATGGTGTAGGCGTAGCCGGGATTCTGGGTGAGGTTGGGGTTCTGCGACATCGCCATTGCCGGTATCGGGAACAGGTTGTACTCGGCGGGGAACGCCTTGCCTTCAATCACGCCGCCCTTCCATTGCCACATGTAGTCGTTGTCGCCGCCGTAGCAGCCAAAGCGAATCAGGTCCGAGCGGCGGCGACCCTCAAAGTGGAACTCGCGGCCCCACTCGTCAAGGATTTCGCGCAGGCTGTATGAGCGCTTGGTCTGGGCGTTGGCGCGTGTGCGCAGCTCGTTGATGGCGTTGCACGCCTCGCCGTCGGTGATACCGCCACCCATACGTGTCAGCGCCTCGGCTAGCGTGAGGTACGCCTCGGCCTTGCGCAGCAGGAACACGTCGGCATCAGGTATGTTGTTGTGAGCATTCTCCAGCGAGCCGTCGGTGCTGAAGTTGTTGAACTTGGCCTCCGCCCAGCCGTTGGTGAACGTGGCGATATCGGTGTTGTTGAGCGTGCGGTCCATACTGCTGAGCAGAGCGCGGTCGTCGCCGGCGATTTTGGCGTTGTCGCGGCTATATGCCTTGGGTAGATTAGCCTCGGGGTAATCTGCCTCGGGGAAGAACTTCCTGACCAAATCGGGACGGGCGCGGTTGCCCGCCCAGTTCTGACCGATTCCGTTGCCGTAAATGTTGAATGTCGGGTGCTCACACATATTGCCATCGTAGGTCGGCGCCATCAGGTACATTGACGTACCCCATGAGGTCCAGAAGGTCTTGTGCGAGTCGTGGATGAGCGGCATGATGGCCTCGTGGGCGGCATCGGTGCGGTCGTTGTCGCCAATGAAGAGTTTTTGATAGGCGCTATAGTGCCATGTCGAGGTGTTGCCGTCATACTCCACCTGCCGGTCGCTGGCCGTCGTCGAGAGGGCATACGGTGACTTGATCACTAAGCGGGCATAGGTGGCGGCTTCGTTCCACTTGGGGGTGCCGGTGTAGACCTCGGCGTTGAGGTACAGACGCGACAACAACAGCCAGGCGGCAGCCTTGTCCACGCGGCCGTAGCCCTCGTCGCGGCTGGTCTTGGGTGCAGGCTCGCCCAGGTCGTCAATCGTGGCGAGCAGCTCGCTCTCGATGAATGCGAACACATCGGCTGACTTGTACTGCATCGGCGTCTTGTCGCCCGGAGTGATCGTCACCGGCACGTTGCCCCACGTGTCGAGCAGCAGCATGTAGTTGAGGGCGCGCAGCAACCGCACCTCGGCGCTCATGCCGGCATCCATGTCGCCATACTTGGTCAGATATTGGTTGCAAAAGTCGATGCCTAAATACAGGCGGAACCAGTAACCCGCCAGTTGGGGGATCATCGACGTAAAATTATTGCTGTTGAGCTCGGGCAGTCCCAGGTCGTTCCAACAGCAGATGGCCTCGTCGGTAGTCAACTCGTTCAGGTTCCATAGCTGGCGATACAGGCCCGACGTGCCGCTGTCAAAGCCGTCAACCCAGCAGCCTCCGTTCATGCCACCATCACCGCCCACGGCAAAGTTGGCGTAGCACTTGGTGAACAACGCTGCAGCGGCCGCGGTGTTCTCATCGGGCTCGGGGGTGCTGATGATGTGCACCAGCATTGAGTTGACGTCGCCCACGTTGACGCTGCCGTCGCCGTTGACGTCAAGAAAGTAGGGCGAGCGATCCTCCAGGATGGAGTTCAACTCGATGTTCACGTCGCCAATGTTGACATGGTTGTCATCATTGACGTCCTTCGCGTTGTTGAGCGCCACCTGGGCGTTAGTCACAACCGTGGTTGCGAGCAACAGGAGTAGAAGTAGATGTTTCATAACTATAG
The DNA here is from genome assembly GCA_946183895.1 of uncultured Porphyromonadaceae bacterium. Taxonomy (GTDB): domain Bacteria; phylum Bacteroidota; class Bacteroidia; order Bacteroidales; family Muribaculaceae; genus Sodaliphilus. The sequence goes on from CAMHDX010000072.1 coordinate 1,945, forward strand.
AGTTTTTAGTGATAATTACAGGATGTTAATGGCGATGTGGGCGCAGGCGATGGCGTCGTCCAGGGCATTGTGGTGGTGCCGCATCCGGTAGCCGCAGGCGGCGGCCACGGTGTGCAGCTGATGGTCCGGCAACTCGGGCAGGGCTCGACGCGAGGCTCTCAGCGTGTCAACAAACTCGTAGTCCGGCCAGTCCATGGTGTAGGTGCGAAAGACTGCCCGGAGGCAGCCGCGGTCAAACGGGCTGTTGTGTGCCACCAGCGGCAAGCCCTCGATTATCGGCTCAACCTCAGCCCACACGTCAGGAAAAACCGGCGCGGCGGCGGTGTCACACAGGCGCAGCCCGTGCACCCGCGTGTTCCAGTAGGAGTAGTACTCCGGCTCGGGCTTGATTAGCGAGTAAAACGTGTCGGCAATCGCGCCCTCACGCACTATCACCACTCCCACCGAGCACACCGACGACGGCTCGCGGTTGGCTGTCTCGAAGTCTATGGCGGCAAAATTCTCCATCGCTCTACAGGGTTATCACTTCCAGATCGTCAGGCACCACGATGTTGCCCTTGAATTGAGAGCCCGCCTCGGCGGCGTATGCGCGTCGGCGCGTGTCCAGGTGGTGATCCTCGGTGTGATACAGCAGCAGGTTCTTTACGCCCAGCACGCGCGCGGTGAGACCGGCGTCAAGTGCGGTGCTGTGATACTTCTCGTAGGGGCGGAACTGCTCGCGGTGGGCGTATAGGCAGAATGCCTCGCTCAGCAGCCAGTCGGCACCCGCGATGAGGTGCTCGTTGACCATGTTCAGCGGCTCGTCGCCCGTGACCGCCACACGCTTGCCGTCGGGCAGGGAAGCCACGAAGCCGAACTGCTTCATCTTCTTGCTGCCGATGTCAAACACGGTGAGGTCCATGTCGCCCACACGCAGCTCATCGCCGTCATGCACCTCGTGGAGCACGATGGTGTCGTCAATGGCGCGGCATATCTTGGCGGGTATCATCAACCGGCACATCTCGCGCAGCGCCGCCAATGCCTCGTCGTGGCCGTAGATGGTGAACACACCGCTGTACTTGCGCTTGTGCTGCAGGGGCGAAATCTTGCGTATGAGCCACACCACGCCCATGATGTGGTCAGTGTGGCAGTGGGTGATAAACAGGTGGTGGATGTCGCTGTAGTCAATGCTCGATGCCTCGATTTGCCGCAGGATGCCGTTGCCGCCGCCGGCGTCGACCATGATGCCGCCGTCCTCGCTTTGCAGATAGAAGCAGGTGTTGTAGCAGCGCGTCACCATCGCGCAACCGGTTCCGAACATTGTGATTGATGCCATTGCAGTGTATCTTATGTTAGAGTTTCAGTTAACGATTAGCGGTAACTCGATGGCGAAGGTGGTGCCACGTCCCGGCACGCTGTCCTTGACGTAGATGCGGCCGGCGTGATATTCCTCGATGATGCGCTTGACCAGGGTCAACCCCAAGCCCCACCCGCGCTTCTTGGTCGTGAAGCCGGGGGTGAATACGTTCTTGAAGTTCTTGCGGGCTATGCCCTTGCCCGTGTCGGTGACCAGGATGATGGCCTGGCGGGTGCTCACGCTCACCGTGATGTCCAGCTTGCCCTCGCCGTCCATGGCGTCGACCGCGTTCTTGGTGAGGTTCTCCATCACCCAGGCGAATAGCGGTTTGCACAGCATGACGCGCGCCTGGGCGGCTCCGGGTGTCGATGTGATGGTGAGCGCCACGCGCTTGGGGATGCGGGCGCGCATGTAGGCAAGCGCCTCCTCGACCGCAGGCACCAGGTCCGCCTCGTCCTTGTCGGGCATGCTGCCAATCTTGGAGAAGCGGTCGGCGATGGTCGACAAGCGTTGCACGTCCTTGTCCATGTCGGCGACCACGTCCGGGTCAACGCCCATGGTGGGCAGCAGCTGGGTCCATGCCATCAGCGACGAAATCGGGGTGCCCAACTGGTGAGCCGTCTCCTTGGACAATCCCACCCACACCTTGTTCTGCTCGGCGCGCTTGACGCTCATCAGTGCGGTGTAGGCAATGGCGACAAAGATGAGTAGCACCACGAGCTGGACGTAGGGGAAGTAGGCGAGCCGGCGCAGCAGCGTCGAGTCCTCATAGTACAGGTACTGCGTCGTGCTGTCGTCGAGCACAATCTCTATCTTGTTGCGCGAGTTGCGTAGCGCGGCGAGTTTGTTCTCAAGGAACTGGCGGTTGCGCTCGCTGATGTCGAGTGGCGCGAGGCTGTCGACCGGCTCGGGAAGGCGGAAGTTGCGGTGTTGCAGGATGGCGCCGTCGGCATCGACCAGCAGCACCGGTATGTTGTGATTGTCCTCAATGATTGATAGCAGGAAGTTGACGTCGCTGTCGCTGTTTTCGCGTAGCAACTCGCGGGTGGCGTTCGCCCATATCTGCATGCGCGAGCGCTCCTGCTCGGCAAGGTCGTTGACCAGGTTGTTGCTGATGTACAAGAAGATGCCCACCAGCACCACGCTGACAACGATGAACACCATCTTGTAGATGCGCCTCGAGTCGTAGATGTTACGCAAGTTTGCCATGCGAGCCCGTGGGTTAAGCCAGTTTGAGGTCAAACATCGAAATCATGTTCTTGAAGCCCACGTTGCGCTTCGCCAGGTCGTTGGCGACCTCTCGTGGCGAGAGGATGCGTCGGGTCTCACGCTTGTTGTCGACGTTGAAGGTGAACGACAGCATGTCGTTGCCCAGCGTGTCGCGCAGTGCGGCGAGCCACTTGTGACGGTTGTCTTCCATGATCGACACTTCGTTGTCCGAGGCTACCGTGACTGCGTACTGCTCGTCGCTGACGCGGGTGGGCGGGAAGTTGCGCATCAGTGTCACGATCACTTGCTCGTTGGGGTGTTCGTCAATATAGTGTTGCCACGCTTGGCTCAGCTGCTCGGCGGTGAACGGCGTGCGCCTGGTTGTGGTGTGCTCGGGCTGCTCGGCTTGCTCGGGCGCAACGGTGTTGATGCGCGTCGTCATTGTGCTTGACGCGCTGCGCCGCACCGGCTTGCGCGCGGGAGCCGCGGGGGTGCCTGGCTGTGGCACTGCCTGTGATGCCGGTTGGGGCGACGGGGCGGGGGCGTGCGTCACCGCGGCGGGAGCGCTCGTGGGCGCCGTGGCCTGTTGCGGCCGTTGCGTCGTTGCCGGTGCCGCCGGTGCCGCCGGTGTCGCTGCCGGCGCGGCAGTGACGGGTTGTATCTTGACCGGACGGTCAATCGGGTTCACCTCAAGCGGCTTGAGCAACTGGCACAACTTGACCAACGTGAGCTCAACCAGCAGCTGCTTGCTTGTCGCGTCGCGGTAGTTGAGGTCGCAGGTGCAACACAGGTCCACCGCGCGATAGAGGAAGCCCGGGCTGAGCGCCGAGGCCTGCTCAATGTAGCGCTCGCCCACACTGGGGTCCATCTCCAGCAACACGCGCGTGGCGGGCGTTTGTGCCACCATGAGATTGCGCACGTGTGCCGCCAGACCGTTGATGAAGAATAGTGAGTCAAAGCCTTTGTCACGCACCTCCTTGTAGATGAGCAACGCGCCGGGCACATCGCCCGCTACTGCCGCCTGCACCAGCCTGAAGTAGTAGTCGTAGTCCAGCACGTTGAGGTTGTCAATCGTGCCCTGATAGGTGATGTGACCACCGGTCGACGCTACCACCTGGTCAAAGATCGACAACGCGTCACGCATGGCGCCGTCGGCCTTCTGGGCAATCACGTTGAGCGCCTCGGTGGTCGCCTCCACGCCCTGGTCGGCGGCGATGCGGCTCAACTGTTGCACGATGTCGGGCACGGTGATGCGCGCGAAGTCGTAGATTTGGCAGCGCGACAGGATGGTGGGAATCACCTTTTGCTTCTCGGTGGTGGCGAGGA
>CAMHDX010000073.1 GCA_946183895.1 uncultured Porphyromonadaceae bacterium
CCGACTTCATGTTAAAGACCATGCAAGAGCCTCGAAGAGGGTCGCAGCTTGGTCATAATGAGCGAATCATCTGTGCCTCGAAGAGGAACTTTACAGTAGCCGGCCTCAAGTAAGCCGATAGTCATTAATTAAATACCATCGAATTACAAGAAACTCAATCACAAAGTTCCTCTTCGAGGCACGTACCGGATTCGGCATATTACCATGCCAGCACAAGGTGTTCCTCGCCGAGGAACTGTAGGGTGGTTCAGCAGACCCCACCATTCAGTCGCAGGCTCCTGTCATGGTGGGGTTTTCTGATTGGTTATCGCCGGTGGCGATGCGTTAGCGGACATTCGAGGTTCTTTAGAGTGTAATTTACCGATGGCCCCACCGCCCGCAGGGCACAAAAAAAGGGGCTCACGCCCCTCTTTTTGTGTCACTTGACCTCCCAGCCCAGCGCGCTCGCGCCGAGCACGGCGGCGTCGCTCTCCTTGAGCTCGCTGATCAAGATCTTGATCTTGCCCTTGAACACCTTCATGATGTTCTTCTCGAATGCCTCGCGAATGGGCTTCATGATCAGCTCGCCACTCTTGGTCAAGCCGCCGAAGAGCACAAACGCCTCGGGCGACGAGAACACCGCAAAGTCGGCAAGTGCCTCGCCCAGAATGTTGCCGGTGTAGTCAAAGATCTCCTTAGCCAACTTGTCGCCGGCGATGGCGGCGTCATACACGTCCTTGCTCGTGATGCTGTCTACGTCGAGCTCGCGCAGCTTGCTCTCGTCGCTGCGGGTCTCGAGGAACTCGCGCGCTGTGCGTGCCACACCGGTTGCCGAGCAATAGGTCTCGAGGCAGCCCGTGCGACCACAACCGCACATGCGGCCGTTGTTGCGCTTCATGATCACGTGGCCCAGCTCGCCGGCAAAGCCGTCGTGGCCGTACACCATCTGGCCGTTGATCACGATGCCGCTACCCACACCGGTGCCGAGGGTGATCATGATGAAGTCCTTCATGCCGCGAGCCACACCGTAGGTCATCTCACCGATGGCGGCGGCGTTGGCGTCGTTGGTGATCACGCAGGGGATGCCGAACTTCTTGCTCACGAGGTCAGCCAGGGGTATGGGGGTGGGCCACGGCAGGTTCACGCCATCCTCGATGATGCCGGTGTAGTAGTTGGCGTTGGGCGCGCCGATGCCTATACCGTTAATCTTGTCCTCAGCGTCGTTAGCCACGATGATGCGATTAATCTCGGTGTACAACTCGTCGATGTAATCATCAATGTTGCTGTGCTTAGCTGTCTTGATACTGTCGCTGGCAATCACGTTGCCACGTGCGTCCACAATACCGAAGGCGGTGTTCGTGCCGCCCATGTCGATACCGATTACATAAGGTTTTGCCATGATAACTATAGTTTTTAATTGTGAATTTGGTTTCTGTCAGGCAAAGGTAGTGCAAGTTGAGCGCAATGGCAAATTAAAATGCAAAATTTTCATTTGACATTGCCTTGAGCCGAAGGTATGTGAGCGAAAAAATCAAAACACGACTTGGCTATTTCAGTAACACATAGTGCGCGCCACGGCGGAGCTGTGGCGCGCACTATGTGAACCTACACACTCACGCGGGCGATGTGGGCCTCCATGGTGTACCACAGGTAGGCTCGCACCTGCGACAGCGGCACCTGCAAGGCACCCGCCCACTCGCGCGCGTAGCGCGTTACCTGTTCGCGGTACTCAGCATCATGCGTGCCGCCGGGCTGACCGGTCTTGTAGTCCACCACGATGAGCGTGCCGTCGGGGCGCAGCACCACGCGGTCGGCACGGAAGCGCTCGGTGCGCCATTCGTCACGGCACTCCTGCCACCACGACACGTAGGGGCGCTCGTTCATCACTACATTGCCGGCGTCCCACCAGTCGGTGGCTTGCGACGGCTCCTCCGTCTCGCCGTACACCGCGGTGACGGGCGGGTCGCACACCATGCGGTGCACAATGGGCCGCACCTTGTCGATGCACCACGGGTCATTGACGTTGGCGGTGAGCACTCCGCGGGTGAGCGCCAGCGCCAGCGCGCGCTCCACGTCATCGCGACACATGATGCCGCTCAACACACGGTGCACACGCAATCCCAGCTCACGCTGCACAATCGCCGCGTCGTCGTCGTTCAGCTTGACCTTGATGTCAACCGGCGTGTACCGCAGATGCATCGCCGTGAACGCCTCCTGTGTGACCTTGCGCTTGGGCTCCTCGTCATCGGACTTCTCTTCCTCCTTCTTTGGAATCACAGTGTCGGCATCACGGTCGAGAGCCCACCAGCCGGTGCCCTCGACGGTCGAGGCCAAGGTGGGCTCACCCTCGAGCTCGGCAATTTTGCACAGCGCCCTATATTTCTCCACGACGTCGGCGTACTGCGGGTCCTCGCGCTCCACGCGGTGCACACCCTTGGACTCCATAGAGGGCAGTGCCTCGTTGACCAGCTGCGCCACCGTGACTTTGCTAGAGTCATCGCTACTACTCTTGGCGATGGTGAACAGGTGCAACTCGCGACGGGGACGCGTCAGCGCCACATAGGTCTTGTTCATCAGGTCCAACAGCAAGTTGGAGCGCTGCTCGGCGAGCACACCGTCGAGCAACGGGGAACCCAGCGAATCGCTAATGGTCGTCAGCACCTTCTTGTTCACCGGCAGCAGCGGCGGCACGTCGTCGTCGGCACAGACCACCAGCTCCTTGCCGCCCTGTTCGAGCCACTGCTCGCGGGTCACCCAATATTCATATTCTTTAGGATTGGTGTTGAGCGGCCATGTGGCGAAGGGAATCACCACGCAGTCGCCCTCGAGGCCCTTACTCTTGTGTATCGTCATCACCTGCAGCGCGTCGTCATCAGGGGCGCTGCCCACACACAGTTTGTCACCACGAGCGTCCCAGTATTGCAGGAACTCATGCACCGTGCCGCAACTGCCCTTCTGGTCAACGAAGTTCGCCACCACGTCAATGAACGCCAGCAGGAACTGCGTCTCGGGGTGGTCATCGTTGCCGCGCAGCACAAACTTGTCAATCAGGATTTCGACGATGTTGTCCAGCGCCAGCGGCTCGGACTGCGCGCCGGGCAGCAGCTGTGCCAACGACTGTGACATACGCTCCACCGCCGCGTTGTCGTCAGCCGCACCCATCGCTTCGACACACTTCTTGAGCACCTCGCCGGCCCTTTGACCCTCGGCGGGCTTGACCATGCGTTTGTTCATGCCTTCCACAAAGTCGTGCAGCAGGCTGTACATGCGCTGTTGGCGCTGACGCTTGCGCCGCAACCTCTGCTCCACCGTGGTCAATTCCTCGTCGGGGTCCTCGTCCTCAACCGCAATCGTGTGCTGCGCCAGGTCAATAAACCGCAGCAGGCCTATCACCATGTTGACACCGGGCGACATGCTGAGGTTCATCGACTCGTCACTCGCCACCTTGATCATCAGCTCCTCGCGGCCCTTCGCCAGCATCAGGTCGTTGTGCGCCATGATGGCGCTAACTATCTTGCCACCCTCTTTGTGGGTATCAACCAGAATATAGATGCTGCTCCACTTGCCCAGCCGCGCGTGCAGTGTCAGCAAGTAGGCGGGCAACATCTTCAGCACCATTTCCTCCGCCGCCTTCTCAGCCTTCTCAGCCTTATCCTCGGGGGTGATACCCGTGGTCACGACCACGACGCGACCATGGCCGTCAGCGTCCTTTTTGGGGTCAACCTTTTGCACATACTCGGGCTGTGACGCGTCAGGGCCTATATAGGTCTCTTGCAGCACCGTGTCAGCCTCGAATTTCGCGACCAGGCGCCCCACAATGACGTTGTTGAACTCCACCACAGTGCGCCGGCTGCGGTAGTTGGTCTCGAGGGTCGAGGCGTCGTATTGCGGTATGTCATTCTGCAGGGTCTCGCGAAACAGCATCGGCTCGGCATTGCGAAACCGGTAAATCGCCTGCTTGCCGTCGCCGATAATCAGGTTGGTGGCGCCCTCCTGCTGCGACAACGCCTCCTCGAGCAGCGGCAGGAAGTTCTCATACTGTTTGCGGCTCGTGTCCTGGAACTCGTCGATCATGTAGTTGTCGAGCACGGTGCCGATGCGCTCGAACATGAACGGCACGTCGTCCTTGCTGCGTATCACCTTGTTGATCAGCTCGGTGGTGTCGGCAATCAGCACCGCGCCACTGTCGCCAAGCACCGCGCGCATCGAGCGCTCGAGCACGCCCAGCAGGCCCACATTCCACATCGAGGCCGCCAGCTTGTTCAGGAATATCAGGTGCCACATGTCGCGCTTGAGCTCCATCAACTCGTCGTATAGCCCCTGCAGGTCAATGATTTTGCTCTTGTAGTCTTTATTGACATTTTTCTCGACTTTCTCGGCATCAAACGGTTTGTTAAGGAACGTATCACCCTTACCCTTACCGTTGCCCTTCACAATGCTCATCATGTCGGCACCTTTAACAAAGAATGCGAGCATGCCTTTTTGATTGAGATACTCCGGCTTTAGGCCGTGGCGCCCGATGATGCCCTCAAAGCGCGCGCGATAGTCAGTCTCCTCAAGCTCCTTAATCCGCTCGCGCACAGCCTTGATAAAGCGGCCTATACGGCCAAACTGTGGCGGATCGTTTGGTTGCGCGTTGACGCTGCCGAAGAAGTAGGCGCGCAACTCGTCGGTGTGGGCGCGGAAGAACTCGCGATTGAGTTGGCTGCACATCTTGCGCAACGTGTCGCCGTGGAACACCGACATCGCCTTCTTTTTATCGTTGGCCATGCTGCGCATCATGTCGCGCACCCACTGCTCAACCTCTCCGTCCTTGACGCGCTTGGCTGTTTGGCCCAGCGACAACAGGAACTCATTGACCGCCACACCCTCGACATAGCCGGCGTCAATCTGCAGGTCATAGTCCACGTCACACTCCAGCTCGTGGGCAAACGTGCGCAGTATGGTCTGGAAGAACGAGTCGATCGTGCTCACATTGAAGGTGCTGTAGTTCATCAGCAGGTCGCTCAGCGCCTCGGCGGCGCGCCGCTGAATCACGACCGCCTTGTCGCCGGCGCACTGTAGCTGCTGCGCGTAGTCGGCATAGTATTTGCTCTTGAGCGGCGCCGTGGCGAGCTGGTTCAGCTCCTTGACGATGCGTTCCTTCATCTCGTTGGTCGCCTTGTTGGTAAAGGTTATGGCGAGGATGCGGCGATGGTAGTGCCGGTCGGTGCGCACCTCCAGATGGCCGCCAACCTCCTTGAACAACAACTGGCGGATGTACAGCTTCGCCAGATTATAGGTCTTGCCGCTACCGGCACTCGCTTTGATGATTTGCAGTTTGTTCATTTTTAATTCATGTGGGTTGCTGAAGTCTCCGGAACCGGAAGTTTAGAGTTTATCTATAGTTTTGAGAACTTCATTAAACATTAAATAATGTATAACATCTTGTAAACATGGGGTTTGGCCTGCAGTGCAGGGGTGAGCCGGATCTATCCGAACCCCGTTAGGGGTGACCAGGGCCTAGGCAGGGGTGTAAACCCCTGTGTAACGCCCACCACACAATCCTTAGCCCCGTTAGGGGCGTCAGATTTCTCGCCCATGCCTCCACATTCTGCCGTCCCTAACGGGACTAACATGGGGTTTGGGCCTGCAGTGCAGGGGTTGACACCCCTGCCTAAGCCCTTTTCGTCCCTAAAGGGACTTACCGCCGTCGCATTCCGCATTCCGCATTGTGAATTGTGAATTCTGCATTGTGAATTGTGAATTGTGAATTACGCATTGAGGAATCTATCCGAACCCCGTTAGGGGTGACCCGGGCCTAGGCAGGGGTGT
>CAMHDX010000074.1 GCA_946183895.1 uncultured Porphyromonadaceae bacterium
TCTTCGAGGCTCTTGCATGGTCTTTAACATGAAGTCGGACCTTCGGCCCGTCAGTGTCTTCGATACTATCTCATTAGTAATCAAAGCCGTCAACACACTTTAGAAACTTTAATCAATTAAACAAAATCGCGTTTTTGGGGGTGTGATTGTACACGAAGTGCCAGACCTTTACCGGGATGGCTATCGGTTAACCTTGGCGCTGTGGCATGGTGCGTTCACGTGGATTCACGAGAATTCACGGGAGTCAGTATTTTTCGGGAATTTTCGTGAGATTAAAGGTGCGACAGGGTGTCGACGGCTGTCTTGGACAGCTCGATGTCGAGGGTGGCGCCTGAGGGCGAGCGCAGGGTGCACTGACGCCGCTTGGTGTTGAGCCGATGCAGCAACGTGATGTTGATAATCGTGCTACGGTCAACGCGCACAAACTTGGCGCTGTCCATCGCGCGCTCCAATGCCGCCATGCTCTCGAGGATGCTCTCCTCGCTGTCAAAGGTGAGCAGGCGCGAGTAGTTGCCGTCGGCGCGAATGGCGGCTATCTCGTCGGTGTCAAGAAATAGTTTGCCACTCACGGTGCGCAGTGAGAGTTTGTTGCCCAGTGCCGACACTTCGGGCTCGTTGGCCTCGGCGCGCTCCACTGCCTTGGCAATCGCCACGGCGAGCGCGCCGGGATTGATGGGCTTCATCAGGTAGTCCACGGCGCCGACCTTGATAGCGCCCATCAGGTAGCGGCGGTCGGCATAGGCGGTGGTGAAGATGACCTGCGGCAGCGGTATGCTCGCCTTGAGTTCGTCGAGCAGTGCGATGCTGTCGCGCCCTTGCAGCTGGATGTCGAGCAGCAACAGGTCGGGTCGCAGCCGTGCGATGGTCTCCAGCGCCTCGTCGTAGGTGGCGCAGGATGCCACCACCTCAACGCTCTCGCGCAGCTCGTCGAGCTTCTTGAGCAGGGCGAGGCGCGGCAGGCGCTCGTCCTCAACAACTATGGTGGTTAATCGTCGGTTAAAGGAGAAGCCCAGGGGCACCGAAATCTCAAAACGGGTGCCGGCGGCATGGCCTTGCTCGTCGGTGAGGTCGGTGACGGTCTCGACGATGTGCCGCTCGTTCGCCTGGTTGTAAAGTTCGATTTGCTCATGCAGGATGCGCAGGCCTTGCCGTCCGCCGGCAGTGCCGGCACGGGCTGCCGCGGCGCGACCGATGCCGTTGTCGCTCACACTCGCTATCACGCGATTGTCGCGCTGAGTGATGGTGATCTCAACCCGTCCGCCCGCACTCTTGCCGTTGATGCCGTGCTTGACAGCGTTCTGGCAGTAGGTGTACACGACCATGGTGGGCAGCAGCGCCTGGCGGTCAACGCCCTCGTCAACGGTGATGCTATAGTCCAGACGGTCATCAAAGCGCAGCCGCTCCAGTTCGAGGTAGTTGCGGGCATACTCCAGTTCATCGTCAACGGTGCGCGCCGGCAGGTCAATGTCGGTGAGGGTGCGGTTGGCAAACTCGTTGTACACCTGCAGGTAGTGCATCGCGTTGTCGTTGTCGTTGTTCATCAGGAAGTACTCAATGCCGGCGAGCACATTGCTGTGGAAGTGCGGAATCGCTTTGAGGCGGATGGAGTTGATCTGCAACTCCCTGAGTTTGGCCTCGCGATGCAGTTGCTCCAGCTGGCTGCGGGTGCGTCGGCGTTCAATGCGACGCGCGACAATCCACACAACGGCGGCCAGCGCGGCTATGGCAAGTGTCAGTGCCCACCATCGTCGCCACCAGGGAGTGGGCCCCACGATGATGGTGTTCGCCTCGTTGAGCGCCATGAGCCTGTCGGGGCGGAACGAGGTCATCTCCTCCAGTCCGGCGAGCCAAATGGTGCCATCGGGCTGCTCAGCCATGGGTGCGTTTTGCGGCTCAACAATTGTGAAGCCGTTGGTGTGGTCAAAGCGTCCGACCTTGCCGGTGGGCTCGCCATCGTCGTTGAGGCGAGCGACAATCAGGGCATTGAGGGTCGCCACAACTATGTATCCGCGCGGCGACACGTGCATCGAGCGCACCTCATGCCCGTTGAGCACCGGCTGCAAAGCCTTCAAGTGGCGAATGTTGCCGCCGGTGATGACAAACACGCTGTCAACCGTGGCATAGTACACGCGACCGTGAGCATCGCGACTCATGGTGGTGATGATTGCGTGGTCGCCGCTGATGACCTGCTCGGTGCGGTGGGGCGCGTTGAGGCTGATGCGATATAGTCCGCGGCTGCCGCCCACCCATAGGTTGCCGGAGCCATCGGCTGCGGCGCACCACGGCTGGTAAACGTCGGTGCCGAGGGTGTCAACCGCGGCGCTTGACGGGTCCAGTAGCAGTAGCCGCTGACGGCTGCCCACTACCAAGCGGCGGTCGTCAACTGCCGCGACAAAGCGCAGGCGCTCATCGGCGGTCCATGCCGTGCGCGCGCCGTTGCCGTCTATCGCGGTCAGGTCGGCGCCGCCCACCATATACACGCTCTTGCCCAGCGCCACACCGCCCGGCGCGAAGTATCCGCCGGTACTGATTACCTCACCGCTACCGGTGATGATGTTGCCATTGAGTGTGCCCATGACAACGCGTCCTTCGCCATCAACTGCCAGCGCCCGCGTCACATCGTCGGTGTCGGTGAGCCGGTGGTTGACAAACTCTGTGTCGTAGAACAGGTACAACCCCTGATAGGTCGCCGCCCACAGGCGGTCCCAGCGGTCAACCATGATGGCGCGAATCAGGTTGTAGCCGCCGGTGAGCGGCTTGACCGAATGCCCGTCGTAGTGGTAGATGGTGTGCGCGTCGGCAATGAAGGCGGTGCCGTCGCTGCGCTGCCGTGCCATCAGGCCATAGTCCGGTGCTTCAAACTCAAATGCCGTGCGCAGGGCGGGTTTGCCGGCATTGACGCTGTAGATGCCGTCACCGGCGAGGGCGAGCAACTCTCCGCGGTAGCGCATCAGGCTGTAGATGTCCTGCTTGTCGCTGAGCAGTAACGTGTCGCCCTTGTGGTCCATGAGGTACAGGCCGCGCGAGGTGGGCACAAAGGTGGAATCGCCGGTGATGTACATCTTGCGGTCGGGCTCCATGAGGTCAAGCACCGCGTTTTCCTTGCCGTGCTCAATGCCGCGTGAGGTGATGCGCACCAGGTGGCGATGGGTCTCCTCGCGGTCCTCCAGCAGTAGCGTGCCGGCAGGCAGGTCCATGGCGTTGAAGTTGTTGAGCAGCCACTCGCGCTGCGGGGCAATGAGGCTTGAGGTGGCACTCTCGCCACTCACACTCCATGTGCGCACAAATCCCAGCGCCGTCACGCCGTCACGACCGGCGGGGGCAAAGCCCACGATGTTCTCGCGCTTGCCGCGCAGATAGGGCATGAGCGACACGCCGTCATATCGTGCGAACCCCGATAGTGTACCTACCCAGATGTAGCCGCGCGCGTCCTGCCACAGCGCCTCGGTCTGCATCTGCGGCAGGCCGTCGGCGGTGGTGAAGCGACGGCAACTCAGCGCATCGCTCACGGCACCGACTGCGGCGGCATTACTTGCCTGTTCACCGGTGGTGTTGATGCCGCTCACGCTGAGCGAGGACAAAGCTGTCAGCAACAGAACTATGATGATTGCTCTATTCATGGGCTATTGGTATTCGTGACCGTTTGCAAAGTTACTCGTTTTTTGCCGCTATGCCAAGTCGGTAGTGAACTTATATATCTTTTTGTCTGTTTCGTCAGTGCGTGGCGCACTTTCGTCACCCGTGATGGCGGTTTCGTCAACTCCGGTGTGAAACGTGGACTTTGCAGATACACCATTGGCAACGCTAACCGAGTTAGCTCAGAATCGGGGTGGTGCAAACACGCCATGAGGAGTAAAAACCATGTCTTTTTGAAAATTGAAAACTTTTGTATTACCTTTGTGGGTACATTATTATAAAACTCTACGATTATGATGTCAACGCTGTCGGAGCATGAACATAAAGCTCAAATGGAAAATATGAAGGCATTTGATGAGCAAATGCCTTGTGTTGGAATATTCTGGTTTGACCTCGAAGACCACACGCTATTTGGAGTGCGTAAGGAAGAACTTACTCCCAGGCAGGTTGAGGAAGCCGCCGAGAATGGTATGCCATTTATCAATTATCCTCATCTGCATCGTCAGGTGTGGGCTAAAGAATACTTCCGTGCGCAAGCCAAGCATGAAGCCACCAAGTTTAAGGGGGACTACACTAAGATACCCCGTGGGCGAGTGGCGTGGAATATTGATAAATTCATCGTCCTTGTGGGCCATTGGGCAGAGCCTATCCAAGAAGAGCTCAGTCGGCTGCTTGAAGATGAATTCTCGTTGCCCTATTTTGAGTTCGTATATGACGAGCATTGGGACCTGGGGCATGGCTGGTCGGGAGACATGCCATGAGGTCTAAGGGTTAGTTAGTTATCACATTTCTATTAGTAATGATGAAGACAGGTTCAATCGCCGGATCTGTCTTTATTGTTGTTGCTACTTGGCTATAGCCTGTTTCGTCAGTGCTTGGCACACTTTCGTCACTCGTGATGGCGGTTTCGTCAATCATATTGATTAAGGTAGGGGAGGTGCTATGGTTTTTTAGTAAATTTGCGTGCAATAGTGTGCTCCATTTTCCGGTCGCATAATACAATTCTCAATAATACCTCATTGCATCATGAAGAAACTCTTTACTTTACTACTCCTGCTCGCGGCGACTGCGTTGAGTGTCGTTGCCGAGACCGACAAGTGGAACGCCTTGTGGTGTGAGGACAACACTACGCTCTACTTTGTCGCCACCGGCAACTCCTATGCTGCCGGCGATAGCTTTACGCCCGCCGATGGCAGTGCGGCTGTCACACTCACCAACGTGTGGGGCAAGACGACCAACGGCGGCATCTCCAACCGCTCGTGGAACAGCACGGTGCGTTCCAAGGTGACGCGTGTCGTCTTTGAGCCGTCGTTCAAGAACTTCTATCCGGACTATGCCCACTACTGGTTTAACAGTTGCTCGCTGTTGAAAACGGTGGAGGGCCTCGAGAACCTGAACACCGAGCGCCTCAACCGCATGGACGAAATGTTCAGCGGCTGCACGGCTCTCGAGAACTTTACGATGACAGGCAAGAACACCGACAATCTGCAAACTGTCCAGTCGATGTTCAGCGGCTGCAAGGCACTCAAGAGCCTCAACTTGAGTGGCTGGACCAACCCTGCGCTCCGGGCGGCCGGCTACTTGTGCTACAACTGTGAGGCGCTCGAGAGCGTCAACCTCTCAGGCTTCGGTACACCCGAAGTGACGAGTTTCTCGCAGATGTTCTATGGCTGCAAGGCCCTCAAGACGATAGACCTCAGCAGCTTTGACACTGGCAAGGTCACTTCAGTGTCAAGCATGTTCGCTAATTGCGCAGCCCTCGAGAGCGTCAACCTTGCCGGCTGGAATACTGCGTCGCTAACCAACATGAGCAGCATGTTCAACGGCTGCGCGGCTCTCACGCGTGCCGACCTGAGCTCGTGGAAGAACTCGGTGCTGACCGACATGAACTCGGCTTTTGTCAACTGCGCGGCCCTCAAGAGCGTTGACCTGAGTGGCTTCTACACCGTCAAATTGAATAACACCACAAACCTGTTCAATGGCTGCTCGGCATTGGAGAGTGTGAGCGTGAGCAACGCGTGGACATTGGGTGCGGTCACCGGCTCATCGGGCATGTTCCGCGGCTGTACGTCAATTGTGGGCCAGGACGGCACCACCTACGATGCCGCTTACACCGATAAGGCGCGTGCCCACT
>CAMHDX010000075.1 GCA_946183895.1 uncultured Porphyromonadaceae bacterium
ATCAATGAGGCCGGCAAGCTCAACGTCTTCAAAGCCAAGGGCAAGGTGGCGGAGCTGGAAACATTTGCCACCGACAAGGACACCACGGGCCATATCGGCATCGCACACACCCGCTGGGCTACCCATGGCGAGCCCAACACCGCCAACGCACACCCCCACTACTCAGCGAGCGAGCGCCTGGCCATCATCCACAACGGCATCATTGAGAACTACTCCGTGCTCAAAGCCGGACTGATGCAGGAAGGCTACTCCTTCAAGTCCGACACTGACACTGAGGTGCTCGTGCAGCTTATCGAATACACCCAAGTGGACCGCCACGTGGACCTCCGCACCGCCGTACAACTCGCCCTGCAGCAGGTCATCGGCGCCTACGCCATCGTGGTCCTTGACCAAGAGCACCCCGACACACTCATCGCAGCCCGCAAAGGGTCGCCTCTCGTGGTGGGTATTGGCGTCGACGAATACTTCCTCGCCTCTGATGCTACTCCCATCGTGGAGTACACCGACAAGGTTATCTATATCGAAGACGAGGAGGTCGTCACCATAAGCAACGACCGCGAAGTCGAGATTGTCACAATAGGTAACGTGCAGAAGACCCCTGAGATACAGCGCCTTGAGATGTCGCTCTCTCAACTGGAGAAGGGCGGATACCCGCACTTTATGCTCAAGGAGATCTTTGAGCAACCCCGAACCCTCACCGACTCAATGCGTGGTCGCATCAACTTAAGGCAGGACAATATCTCCCTCTCGGGCTTTATTGACAATCGCGAACGCTTTATCAACGCCAAGCGCATCATCATCACGGCTTGCGGCACAAGCTGGCACGCGGGCTTGATCGCAATGTACGCCATTGAGGAGTTTGCACGCATCCCCGTTGAGGTGGAGTACTCCTCTGAGTTTCGCTATCGCAAGCCGGTCATTGATAAGGACGATGTGGTCATCGCCATCTCCCAGTCGGGCGAGACTGCCGACACCCTCGCTGCCATCCAGCTCGCCAAGGAGCGTGGCGCATTCATCTTCGCCATCTGCAACGTGGTGGGCGCCTCTATCCCGAGAGTGAGCCACAGCGGTTGTTACACCCATGCCGGTCCCGAGATTGGTGTCGCCTCCACCAAGGCTTTCACCGCCCAGGTCGTGGCCCTGACGATGCTGGCCCTGTGTATAGGCAAGGAGAAAGGCACACTCAGCCCCGACAAGTACCTCGCCATAGTGCGCGAGCTGGGACAGATTCCCGACAAAATAGAGCGTGTGCTCGGCCAGAACAAACGCATCGCCGAGTTTGCCAAGATGTTTATGTATGCCCAAAGCTTCATCTACTTGGGTCGCGGATACAACTTCCCCGTTGCGCTCGAAGGGGCGCTTAAACTCAAGGAGATAAGTTATATCCATGCCGAAGGCTATCCTGCCGCCGAGATGAAGCACGGACCCATCGCCCTCATCTCCCGCGAGATGCCGGTGGTGGTCGTCGCACCACAGTGCGGCACCTACGAGAAGGTCGTGAGCAACATCCAGGAGATCAAGGCCCGCAAAGGTCGCGTCATAGCCATCGTGACCGAAGGTGACGACCTGATAAGCAAGATCGCCGATTTTGTGATCGAAGTACCTCGCACCGAGGAGTGTCTCACCCCGCTGCTCACGGTGATTCCGCTCCAACTCATAGCCTATCACATTGCCGTGGTCAAAGACTGCGATGTGGACCAGCCGCGCAACCTGGCAAAATCGGTGACCGTCGAGTAAACCGCACTCAATCGCCCCGTTGCGGCGCAAAACCGGCGACGATTCTTTTTGTTGCTTTCTGCTATAGCACTCAGCGGTAGGCTATGCCTCAAAAAACGCCTCAAAAAACTGCAAATAAATTTGCGTTTTCGCTCGGCTTGCACTACCTTTGCAGTCGGACAGGTCAAGCCCCGCTTACTCCCTATAGTTTTTTTGACTAATCTTAGCGGTGCGATTATCTGTCCTTTTTTTAATTCTAATAACCCTATGTTGCAACAATATCTTATAGCGGGACGCGTGGAGGCGGGCTGCGACGAGGCGGGTCGCGGCTGCCTTGCCGGACCGGTAACGGCTGCGGCGGTGATTTTGCCCGCCGACTACCGCTGCGAGGAGCTCAACGACAGCAAGCAGCTGAGCGAGCGGGCGCGCGAGCGGCTGCGCCCGGTCATCGAGCGTGACGCGGTGGCGTGGGCGGTGGCGATGGTCGAGCCGCACGAGATTGACCGGATTAACATCCTGCGGGCGTCTATCCTGGCGATGCATCGCGCCCTTGACGCGCTCGAGGTGACGCCCGATGCGGTGCTGGTCGACGGCAACCGGTTTACGCCCTGGCGCGATGTGCCCTACACCACCATTGTCAAGGGTGACGCCACGATGCTGTCGATTGCCGCAGCGAGTGTGCTTGCCAAGACTCACCGTGATGAGCTGATGTGCCGCCTGGATGCTGACTACCCGCAGTACGGCTGGGCGCGCAACAAGGGCTATCCCACTGCCGACCACCGCGCCGCCATCAAGGCGTACGGCATCAGTCCGCACCATCGCCGCACATTCCAGTTGCTCGAGCGCCCAACCCTCTTTTGAACTACAGAGAGTTACAGATTTACAGAGAATTACAGATTTACTGAGAGTTACAGATTTACTGAGAATTACAGATTATTACGGGGAATTCGCCAAAATTCGCATAATTCGCATAATTCGCATTTCCTGCCTACATGGCAGGAAAAAGCAATTTTTTTGGCGAAAAGATTGAATATTAAGTAGAAAAGTCGTAACTTTGCGCCCGGTTTAACGTATAACAACCTGTCGCAGTGACTTCATTCAACTTGGAGTTGCGTGGTTATGTGTCTAATAAAGAGACGTTTGAGTTCCATCTGGACGCTGACTACATCAACTCAATTGAGCAGACCGAGGTGCGTGGTGGCAGTGTGGATGTCACACTCACCATGACACGCAAGAGCGAGGATTTGTTCGCCCTTGATATGGTGTGTGCGGGTCAACTGACGGTTGGTTGCGATCGTTGCCTGGACGACATGACGCTGCCGGTCAACACTCAGTATCAAGTCACCGTCAAGATGCAAGGAGAGGAGTTTGACGACAGCACCGATGGCGTGCTCGTGGTGCCCGAGGGCCTGACAAGGCTTGATGTGGGGCCGCTCATGCGCGACACGGTTTTGCTCTCGATACCACTGGTGCACAGCCATCCCGAAGGGCAGTGCAACCCGCAGATGAGTCAACTGCTAGAGAGCATGATTGTTGACAGCGACGAGAGCCGGGAGCCTGAACAGGAGCCCGCAACCGACCCGCGATGGGATGCATTGCGTGAACTCAAAGATTAAGAAACAATTTAAATTTATACACAACAATGGCACATCCTAAACGCAGACAATCCAAGACCCGTACCGCCAAGCGTCGTACCCACGACGTGGCAGTGGCTCCCACAATCGCTCAGTGCAGCAACTGTGGCGCATGGCATGTTTATCACACCGTATGCCCCGAGTGTGGCTATTATCGCGGCAAGAACGTGATTGGCGAGCCGGCTGAGTGAGCACCATCGGTCCGGAACCAGACTGTAGCAAACAATCCTAAACAACGCCGGCACGGCAACTATTCGAGTTGTTGTGGCGCATCTGTTTAGGATTTGCTATTAGTTAAACTACTATTATAATTTCTAAAAAAGATAATGACAAACGCAAAGATAACGGGCATCGCATCTTATTTGCCGGATTACGTCTTGACCAACGATGAGTTGTCAACGATGGTCGACACTAATGACGAGTGGATCACTACGCGAGTGGGCATCAAGGAGCGTCGCATCCTCAAGAAGGACGTGGGCTCCAGTTATATGGGCATTCAGGCGGTCCAACGTCTGCTTGAGCAAACAGGCGTCAGCCCCGATGACATCGATTTGCTGATTTGTGCAACGAGCAATCCGGATTATCGTTTCCCCAGCACCGCGAGCGTGATTATTCACGGCTGTGGACTGGAGAAGCGTTGCTACGGCTACGACATTCAGGCGGCATGCGCGGGCTTTATCGTGGCGGCGCAGGACGCGTCGGCTTATATCCGCTCGGGCATCTACCGCAAGGTTATCGTGGTTTGCGCCGAGAAGATGTCCTCAATGATCAACTACAAGGACCGTGCCACCTGTCCGCTCTTTGGCGACGGCGCGGCGGCGGTCTTGATGGAGCCGACCGAGGATGGCGACGGATTTATTGACGGCATCTTCCACGTTGACGGCTCGGGCCTGCCCAACCTTATCTACAAGGCGGGCGGCAGCGCCAAGCCGGCGACTGTCGAGAGTGTCCAGGCCGACGAGCACTACGTCTACCAGGAGGGTCGCGCTGTCTATCGCCACGCGGTGATGGACATGCTCACCGCCTCGCAGGATATCCTCAAGCGCAACAACCTGACGGTCGACACCATCGACTGGTTTGTGCCCCATCAGGCTAACCTGCGCATCATCGAGGCTGTGGGCGAGCGTCTGGGCATCAACCCCGACAAGGTGCTGGTCAACATCGAGAAGGTGGGCAACACCAGCGCGGCGTCCATCCCCCTGTGTCTTGACCAGAACAAGGATAAGCTCCACCGCGGCGACCGTGTGGTACTCACCGCATTTGGCGCCGGTTTCACCTGGGGCGCTTCCTACTTGATTTGGAGTCTCTGATGGCTGAGCCTAAGCCGCATCGAGCCGGATTTGTCAACATTGTGGGCAATCCCAATGTGGGCAAGAGCACACTGAGCAACCGCCTGGTGGGCGAGCGCCTGTCCATCATCACGAGCAAGGCGCAGACCACCCGTCACCGCATCATGGGCATAGTCAACGGCGATGACTACCAGATTGTGTTCAGCGACACCCCGGGCGTGCTCAAGCCCAAGTTCCGCTTGCAGGAGAGCATGCTGGAGTACAGCACCGGCGCGCTGGTTGACGCCGATGTGTTGCTCTATGTGACCGACGTCATCGAGTCGCCCACCAAGAATCAGGACTTCCTCAACCGCGTCGCGGCTGCCAAGATTCCGGTTCTGCTCGTTATCAACAAGATTGACTTGCTCAAGGGCAACGATGAGCTGGTGCGCATCATTGAGCAGTGGAAGCAGCTGCTGCCCGCTGCCGAGGTGTTCCCCACCAGCGCCACGCTCAACTTCAATGTTGACAACCTGATGGCGCGCATTGTCGAGTTGCTGCCGGTGTGCCCGCCTTACTTCGGCAAGGACGCGTTGACCGACCGCAGCAGCCGCTTCTTCGTCACCGAGATTGTGCGCGAGAAGATACTGTTGACCTACGATAAGGAGGTCCCCTACGCCACCCAGGTGATTGTCGAGAAGTTTGACGAGAGCGACAAGGCAATCCACATCATGGCGGTCATCTACGTCGAGCGCGAGAGTCAGAAGGGTATCATCATCGGGCACGAGGGGCGCAAGCTCAAGCATGTGGGCATCCTGGCACGCAAGGACATCGAGCAGTTCTTCGAGAAAAAGGTCTTCCTTGAGCTCTATGTCAAGGTGGAGGACGATTGGCGCAATCGCGAGCAACTGCTGCGCCAGTTCGGCTATATCGAGTAAAAGAAAAAAACAATAAACAGCGGCAGTGTGCCGCACCGATAATGACCAAGTTTCTGAGGCGCGTCAGCGCCTTGGAAACTTGCATAATATTTAAAAAAATGGGTAGATTAGTAGCAATAGTCGGGCGTCCCAATGTGGGCAAGAGCACGTTGTTTAACCGCTTGACGCAGACGCGC
>CAMHDX010000076.1 GCA_946183895.1 uncultured Porphyromonadaceae bacterium
CACGCAGGTCGCGTCCAGGAAGTTGAACGTCGTTGCAGGCGCGGGGTCGGTAAGGTCGTCGGCAGGCACATACACGGCCTGCACCGAGGTGATCGAACCACTCTTGGTACTGGTGATGCGCTCCTGCAACTTACCCATCTCGCTGGCAAGCGTGGGCTGATAACCCACAGCGCTGGGCATGCGGCCCAACAATGCGCTCACCTCACTACCGGCCTGGGTAAAGCGGAAGATGTTGTCCATGAACAGCAAGATGTCCTTGCCGCCGCCGTCCTGGTCGCGGAACTGCTCGGCAACGGTCAGACCGCTCAACGCCACGCGCAGACGCGCGCCCGGCGGCTCGTTCATCTGGCCGAACACCAGCGTCGCCTGCGAGCCTTGCACCGCCGCCATGTCGACATCCTCAAGGTTCCACTCGCCTTTCTCCATGCCCTCGCGGAACTTCTCGCCATAGTTGATAACGCCGCTCTCGATCATCTCGCGCAGCAGGTCGTTACCCTCACGCGTGCGCTCGCCCACTCCGGTGAACACCGAGAATCCGTTGTGACCATGAGCGATGTTGTGAATCAGCTCCATGATCAACACCGTCTTGCCCACACCGGCACCGCCGAACAGACCAATCTTGCCACCCTTGCTGAATGGCTCAATCAGGTCAATAACCTTGATGCCTGTGTACAGGATTTCTTGAGTGATCGACAAGTCGGCAAATGCCGGCGCCGGCTGGTGAATCGCGCGGCGCGAGCCCTCCTTGAGGGGCTGGAGGTGGTCAATCGGTTGGCCAATGACGTTGAGCAGTCGACCTTTGACTTGCTCGCCGGTAGGCACCGAGATGGGACGACCCAGGTTCTCCACGCGTGTGCCGCGCTTGAGACCGTCGGTACTGTCCATTGCCACACAACGCACCGTGTTCTCGCCGATGTGTT
Organism: uncultured Porphyromonadaceae bacterium; assembly: GCA_946183895.1. Lineage (GTDB taxonomy): Bacteria > Bacteroidota > Bacteroidia > Bacteroidales > Muribaculaceae > Sodaliphilus. Next base: position 921 of record CAMHDX010000076.1, read on the forward strand.
GCTCAACCTCAAGAATCAGGGGCGTAGCATCGGGACGCTCAACACGCAGCGCGGTGTAAATCGCGGGACGTGACGCGCCCTCGCCCTCAAACGCGATGTCGACCACAGGGCCAATCACCTGCGTTATCTTTCCATAGTTGTCAGCCATGTTCTTTTACTGTATTTTGATGTTATAATTTTGTTGCTATTGTCTTAGAAATGCCAGCCTTGGGTCACGATAACCGCCATGACAACAAGGTTGACCAGCCCCATGGGCATGAGGTAGCGCCACTCGAGCGCGAGCAGCTGGTCGATGCGCACACGCGGGAACGACCACCTGATCCACATGAACAGGAAGGTCATGAAGAACGCCTTGCCCAGGAACCACAACGAGCTCGGAATGTAGTCCATCACGGTGTTGAAACCTTCCCAGCCCGGCACATGCAGGGGCATCCAGCCTCCCAGGAACAACAACGCAGCGATACCGCTGACGATGAACAGGTTGAGGTACTCGGCAAGGTAGAACAAGCCATAGTGGATGCCGCTATACTCGGTGTGATAACCCGCCGTGAGCTCATGCTCCGCCTCGGGCAGGTCAAACGGGCCGCGGTTGTTCTCGGCATTGGCGGCGATGGTGTAGATGACAAACGCCACGATGGCGGGCAGATGACCCTTGAAGAGGAACCACCCGTCGGACTGAGCCTCAACAATGCCGGTGATGCTCATCGTGCCGGCAAGGCAAACCATCGTCAGCACGCTGAAGCCCACACTCAGCTCGTAACTGATCATCTGGGCGCCCGAGCGCATCGCGCCCAGCAGCGAGTACTTGCTATTGCTCGACCAGCCGGCAAGCAACACGCCCAGCACACCGATGCTCGACACCGCGATGATAAAGAACACGCCGATGTTGAAGTCAATCACCTGGAAGCCCTTGCCCCACGGCAGACACGCGAATGTCAGCACACTGGCTATCACAACCAGGAACGGCGCCAGGAAGAACAAGAACTTGTCGGTGCTCCACAGGCGGATAATCTCCTTCTGCAAAATCTTGATGACGTCGGCAAAGATCTGCAACGTGCCTTTAGGACCCACACGATTGGGGCCGAGGCGACATTGAATCCATGCGCACACCCAACGCTCATACATGATGTAGATCATGGCGATGAGCGAATAGGCCACCAACAAGAACAGGGCTACCAGGACACACTCGATGGTAGTCACCAACCATGGCAACGTGGGCATCCACCCCGTGAGCAGGTCGTGCACCCAACCGGTTACTATACTCAAGTCAAACATTATTATATATATTTTAAGTGGTCTTGACACTTGCCCGGGCAACTCACTACATTCAATCGCAGTCGCCGGTCACGCGCCGGACCCATGTTTTGCTTTAACGGTCAATATCAGGAATCACAAAGTCAATCGAGGCTGTGATGGTAATCAAGTCAGCCACCATGTTGTCGCGGCAAGTGAGGTCCACCACACCCACGAGGTTGAAGCACGGGCTCTGGAAATGCATGCGATAGGGCTTCTGGAACGGCTTGCTCTCAAGGTCCGCCTCGATGTATACACCGAAGGCGCCACGGCTTGCCTCCACCTGCTGGTACCAGTGACCGGCAGGCAACTTGATGAGCTTGGGCACCTTGGCAATGTACTCGTTGCCCGGCTCCTGCTCCAGCTTGTCGCACGCCTGGCGCAAAATCTTGATGGACTGTACCATCTCGTCCATGCGCACCATGTAGCGCGCCATTGAGTCGCCCTCGGTGCGCGTCACCTCGTCGAACTCAAACTCGTCGTAGAGCGAGTAGGGATGCTTCTTGCGCACATCGCAGCTCACACCGCTGGCGCGACCCGAAGGTCCGGTGATGGCATAGTCCAACGCCTGCTCGCGGCTCAACAGTCCCACACCAACCATGCGGTTGCGGGCAATCACATTGCCGGTGAACAGCTGGTGGTACTCCTTGAGGTTCTTCTCAATCACGTCGCACGCGTGGCGCACATCGGCAATGAAGTCGGGGTGCACATCAGCCACCACACCGCCTATGGTCTGGTAGCTCATCGACATGCGGGCTCCGCAGGTCTTGTCAAAGATGTCGTAGATCAACTCGCGGTCACGGAAACCATAGAAGAACGCCGTGGTCGCGCCCTGGTCCATCGTCAAGCAGCCGTAACTGAGCAGGTGGCTGCTCAACCTCATCAGCTCGTCCATCATGAGCCTGATCAACTCGGCGCGGCGCGGCACCTCGATGCCGAGCGCCTTCTCGATGCACAAGCACAGGCAGTGACGGTTTTGCATCGCGCTCATGTAGTCCATGCGCTCGGTGTAGAGCAGCGTCTGCGGGAAGGTGAGGTTCTCGCACAACTTCTCGATGCCGCGGTGGATGTAGCCGCTCACCACGTCGACCTTGCGCACCATCTCGCCGTCGAGGCTCACACGATAGCGCATCACACCATGGGTGGACGGGTGCTGCGGTCCGACATTGATGACGTATTCGTCGTCCTCGAATGTCTTGCCCTTGACACAAGTCACCTTGCCGTCGGCACCTTCAACCCAGCGGCACGTGTCGTCCTCGTTCTGCTCGTCGGTCAGGCGCAGGGGGTTAACCTCGTCGCTCGCATCGTAGTCCTTGCGCAGGGGGTGTCCCACCCAGTCGTTGCGCAAGAAGAATCGGCGCATATCGGGGTGACCGATAAAGGCGATGCCGTAGAAGTCGTACACCTCGCGCTCCTGGAAGTTGGCAACGCTCCACACGTCGCTCACGCTGTGCAGCAACGGGCACTCGCGGTCCTCGGTCTCAACGCGCACGTGCAGCATCTGCTGCGTCGCGCTGTTGGTAAGATAGTAGTAACAGCCCAGCGATGTCTTCCAGTCCATACCCACCACCGCGGTGAGGTAGTCGAAGCCTAACTGCTCCTTGAGGTTGACCGCGAGCGCGTGCCACTGTGCGTCAGGCACCAGGATGAGCAGCAGCTCGCCGGTCTCGTCAAATTGTGCCTCGGGGCACATCGCCGCTATTTGTTCTTTTATATCAGCCATTATTTATAGTCGATTATTTTATCTACACAGTTGTTGGAAATGTGTTCCGCTACCGGAGTTCACTCGGCATTCAACGCTTTCTCGTCAAGCTTCTCCTTGCGGTTGACTCCGCCAAAGTACTTCTGCACCTTGATCTTGCGCTGCAGCTGCATCAGGCCGTAGAAGAAGGCCTCGGGACGCGGGGGGCAACCGGGCACATACACGTCGACAGGGATAATCTCGTCAATGCCCTTGACCACACAGTAGCTGTTCTTGAACGGACCGCCACTGACGGCGCAGCCGCCGCACGCGATCACATACTTGGGCTCAGCCATCTGCTCATACAGGCGCTTGAGCACCGGTGCCATGCGATAGGTGATCGTACCCTGACACATGATGTAGTCGGCCTGACGGGGCGAGTTGCGTGCCACCTCAAAGCCGTAGCGCGCCATGTCGTAGCGGGCGGCACCCAGGCACATGAACTCGATTGCGCAGCAGCTCGTGCCGAAGCAGAACGGCCACAACGAGTTGCTGATGCCCCAATTAATCAACTGGTCCAGCTTGCCCACCACAATGTTGGTGCCGCCGGCACGCAGCTGCTCCACGAGGTTGTCGATGTACTCATTGTCCTTGAAGTCCTCGTGCTTCATGCTCTTGATTTTCACTTCCATCGCAACGCTCCTTTCCGCCAAGCATACGCCAGGCCTAATGCCAAGATAACCAGGAATGTACCGACAGCAAGCAATGCCCCGCTACCCACGCTGCGGCATATCGCAGCCCACGGGAACAAGAACACCGTCTCAACATCGAACATCAAGAACAGGATTGCGAACAGGTAGTAACCCACATGAAACTGAGCCATTGACTCGCCACGCGACGGAATACCGCACTCGTAGGGCTCGCCCTTCATCTTGGTGTAACTGCGCGGACCGATAAGCCACGCGATGACCAACGCGCCCACCACAAGCGTCACTCCAGTCAGGAGCGCCGTCACGGCAAGCGTCGAACTCTGAATACCGAATATTGATATATCCATAAATCAGTATTATGTTGTATTATAATGTTGTCTCTAATGCGTTAATTAGTATAAAGCACATTATAACCATCTCATTGTCACCGCTTTAACAAGCAACGACACTGAGATAGCCTTCAACTTGACCACAAAGGTAATGAAAAAAAACGATACAACGAATTTATAATTAATTTTTTTGCACTACCGTTAATATGGCAATTTGTAACAAAATATTACTGAGTTGGTGGTGAATATAATTTAGAATTAATCTCCGAACTGATAACCCATTAGGATGGCATTGAGGATGCTGTTAACATCGCCAACGCTCACCAGGCCATCGCCATCGGCATCGGCGCTGAACCTGGTTTCGAAATTGGGATCAAGGATTTTTTGCAATACATTATTCACATCACCAATGTTAATTTGTCGGTCGCCATCGACATCTAATTCGTAAAGAACTTCGATGATTTCCTTATAGTACCTCCACCTCCATTCCTCTTTACTTAGCCTATATGACCAATAGCATCCTCTTGGTACATAGATGGTGTAATCTTTTGCGCGAGACTCTCTATAACTGTAGGACTCGCTACTTACATCACGAGGTGGGACCTTGGACATGAAGTATGTGCCACGAGGAAAAGTTGTGCCAACGATCTCCTTGACATTCGGTCCAAAGATGGTCGCCTCGCACATATGGGCAAACTCCATTGTGCTAAATGACAATGAAATCTGATCCCTTCCGACATAGAATTCTTTCGCCGGGAAATATTCGGTGA
>CAMHDX010000077.1 GCA_946183895.1 uncultured Porphyromonadaceae bacterium
ACTAGTTTCAATCTGCAAAGATAGTGCAAGCCGAGCGCAATGGCAAGAAAACGGCAAACAAAATAGTTTTGATTTGCCGTTTTGTTGAATAAACTGATCCTGCTCGGCAATGTGCATGCAAGCTTGCCTATTGCTAACACTTACTCGCAGAGGCGTCGCCTACTGTTACCAGGTGATGGGGGGCATGCCGTGGGCACTGAGGTAGGCGTTGGCTTGCGAAAAGTGGCGACAGCCGAACCACCCGCCGCGGTTGGCCGACAGCGGCGAGGGGTGTGCCGCCGTGAGCACGAGGTGGCGACTGCGGTCAATGTAGCGGCCTTTGTTCTTGGCGTAGTTGCCCCACAGCATGAACACCAGGTGGTCGCGGCGTGAGGCGAGGGCAGAGACAACGGCATCGGTGAACTGTTCCCAACCGTGACCCTGATGCGAGCCGGCACGATGCGCCTCAACGGTGAGGGTGCTGTTGAGCAATAGCACGCCTTGCCGCGCCCAGCGTGTTAGGTCGCCTGTCGCCGGCATGGGGGAGCCCACATCGTCGTGCACCTCCTTGAAGATGTTGACCAGCGACGGGGGCATGTCAACGCCTGGAGCCACGCTGAAGCATAGCCCGTTCGCCTGGCCCGGCCCGTGATAGGGGTCCTGGCCGAGTATCACCACGCGCACCGCGTCAAAGGGCGTGGTGTCGAATGCGGCGAAGATGCGGCTTCCAGGCGGATAGACAGTGCGGGTGGCGTACTGTGACCGCACAAACTCGGTCAGCTGCTCAAAGTACGGCTGGTTCCACTGGTCGGCGAGCGCCGACTTCCACGATGTGTCAATGCGTACGTTCATGGCTCAATCGTAGCAGTCCAGGGTGGGTACCTCGTCGTCCATTTCAATGCGCCTTATCAGCTCGTTGAGGAAGTAGCGAATCACGTGACGCTTCTTGCGGTCCTTCATGCCGTCAAAGCGCATCTGCAGGTCGTGGTAGGGCGCGAGCAGTGACGACAGCACCTTGTGGTCAATCTGGTACACGTGGCGCGCCGCCAGGTCCACCCAGTACAGGTCCGTCTCAATGCTGTTCACGTCAGGATTCATCACTTGACCCCACGCGTCGTAGGTGAGCGAGGCGTGCTCGAACATCAGCACTTTCTCGTTAAAGAGCATCGGCGCGTAGCCGTCCATTCTGCTCAGTGGCCCCTCAAAGTTGATGGCAAGGTAGCGGGTGTTAATCATCCACACGCTGTCGCCCAGCGCCACCGCCACCGCCTCGTTGTCCAGCATCCGGTCCACCATGGTGGTGTTGTTGCTGAAGTAGATTTCCCATGGCGAGACAATGTCAATGTACGGGTCGATCACCATCGCTGTGGGCCGCCCGTTCACCAAGCCTGCCCAGTCCTTGTAGACCACGAGCGTGTCGCTCACCTCGTCGGCAAGCGCAGTGAGGGTGCCAATCAGCAGTGTGCATATAATAGCTATACGTTTAGTCATTTTTTTTTGTACCTAAATCTGTAAAAACTCTGTAGAGAAATCAGTAAAACTCTGTAATCAATGTTTTGAACGTGCGAAATTACTGCTTTTTTGCCAATAACGCAACGGCTGCGCCGGCTATGCCTCATTCGCGGTTATAATGCCCCACCACGATGGTGGCGCCGATGAGCAGCGCGAGCAACGGCACACCGATGCGCGGCGACAGGGCGCAGAGCATCGCCGCGATGACCCCCAGCGTGATGAATGTGCCGACCGCCCAGCCCAGCGTGCGCTCGCCCATGGCGGGCACGCGCACCAGCACGCCGGTCGCCCTCAGCAAGCCGTAGAGGATGTCCAGCACGAAGCACGCGCCGCAGCACACCAGTATCCAGCCAATGACGCGTAGCGTCCACTCCAGCATCACGTTGCCTTGCAGCTGGTCTTTAATCTGCTCCTCAACGTTAATGGGTGCTTGTGAGACGTGGGTGATGTCATGCAGGCCGGGTGATTTGTATGGCTGCAGGACGTCTCCGTCGGCCTTGGCGGCGACCCAAAGGCGGCACGGACTGCTCGCCTCAATCATCACGCGCACGTCGCCGATGTGCGGAGCCTCAAGCGTGCCGGTGCCGTAGTACAGGATGTCGCTGGTGTAGGGGCGTGGGTACAACTGCTTGTGCAGCAATGTCCAGGGCACGGCGCCGTTGGCGGTCACTGTGGCGTTGCCGCGCTTGAAGGCGGCCGCGGTGGTGTCAATGGGCAGCGTGACGTCGGGCAGGATACTGTCCATGAGTGCGTGGCTCATGCGGTAGGGACCCAGCCGGGCATCCCGCGAGTATTCGCGGTTAATGGGCACCTCGGTCACTACGTGGTTCTCGTGGCCCTCAGGGTTGTTGAACTCGTTGCTGTTGACCGGCGAATATTGCCACGACTTGTAGTAGCTGTACACTGAGCGGTAGGTGAAATCCTTCTTGCCGTCGCGGTAGACGGTCTCGCGCTTGGTCTCGGACTGTTCGCACCATTGATAGTACTGGACGTCGCGCCTGATGAGCATGCCGTTAGAGGCGATGCCGTACAGCGGGTCAACTACTGCCTGCCCGGGTGTCGCCCAGGCGCTGTAAGTCACTAGCTTGCCATTGTTGGCGGGGTCAATAGTGGTGGTGTCGGTGAGCTCAACCATCGCCTCGCGGGCTTGGTTATAGAACTGCATCGCGTCGTGGTGGTTCCACTCGTTGAAGATCAGTAGCGCGATGCCGCCTGCCAACAGCGCGGCACCTATCAGCCGTCCAATGCAACCCGACTGTGATATGTTACCCGTGTTGTTCATTATGTGGCTTTTTACGTTTGAAGTGCAAATTTACGACTTTCTCCCGTGAATTCCGCCTAAAACCGCCTAAAGTTTGTGTGTTTCATTTTTTTTGTATACTTTTGCGCCGTGATTGACAGTGACACGATTAGCAATTACCATTTTAACCCCGTCAATCGCAATTTCCAATTTGATTTTTCAAGATTTTCAAGTTGTCCGCAGTGGGTGCGCGCGAGTGCTTGTTACTTTGCTTGTCGCACGTCTGCACTTTAACGGCAACACTTCCTATTTTATATGTATAACTACGAACAACTCAAAACGATGGGTGAGGAGCAATTGCGCTCAGTAGCCCGTTCACTTGGTGTGAAAAAAGCGGATTCCACTCCTGCCGAAGACTTGATTTACAACGTGCTGGACCAGCAGGCGATTGACGATGCCGCCAATGCTCCCGAGGTTGAGCCGCGCCGTCGTGGCCGCCGCAAGAAGGAGACTACTGACAAGCCTGCTAAGAAGGCCGATGCGGCCGAGCAGCCGGCACCTGCCGAACCCGCCGAGAAGCCCAAACGCGGTCGCAAGAAGGCTCAACCTGCGGCCGATGCCACACAACAGGCTATCGCCGAGGCGGTAGCTGAAACGGCACCTGAGTCGACGCCCGTCAAGCCTGCAGCCGAGAAGCCTAAACGCGGTCGCAAGAAGGCGCAGCCCGCACCTGTTGAGCCCGCCTCAAGCGAGCCTGTCGCGTCAGCTGCTCCTGCCGAGCAGCCTGCCGAGCAACAGCCTGCCGAGCAGCCTGCCGAGCAACAGCCTGCCGAGCAACAGCGTCAGCGCCGTGGTCGCCACAAGAAGGAGCAACCCGCACCCGCCCAGCCCGAGGCCACGACACCCGTCGAGCCCACTGAGGCCGACGGAACCACCGAGCCTGCCGCGCCGGCGGCACCCGCCGAGCCCGTGGCGCGTCAAGCGGTGGGCCTGGGCGAATTCTTCAACACGCAGCAGAACTTCACCTTCAAGCCCCGTAGCCGTCAAGAGCGCGAGGAGGCGGCGCGTCGTGCCGAGGAGGCAGCGCGTCGTGCAGCCGAGGAGGCCGCCAAGGCGCCCATCGCCCTGGTGGAGCCTAAGGCGCAAGGCCAGTTGCCCCAGCAGCAGATGCTGGCAAAGCGCAACAAGCGCCTGAGCAAGCGCGGCCAGCAACAACAGATGATTCAGTTGCCCTTCGACGGACTGCCCTACGATTTCAACGGCATTCTCGACGCCATCGGTGTGCTTGACATTACCGGCGATGGCTACGGTTTCCTGCGCTCAAGCGACTATAACTATCTGGCTTCGCCCGACGATATCTATGTCACCCAGCAGCAAATCAAGAAGTACGGCCTCAAGACCGGCGATGTGGTGGAATGTACCATCCGTCCGCCTCTCGAGGGCGAGAAGTACTTCCCCATGTGCGACGTGCTCTACATCAATGGCCGCACACCGGAGTTTGTGCGCGACCGTGTACCCTTTGAGCACCTGGTGCCGCTATTCCCCGACGAGAAGTTTGACCTCGTGAGCAAGTTGCACCCCACCTTGTCGCAGCGCGTGATTGATATGTTCGCCCCCATCGGCAAGGGGCAGCGCGGCCTCATCGTCGCTCAGCCCAAGACCGGCAAGACCATGCTGCTCAAGGACGTCGCCAACGCTATCAGCGAGAATCACCCCGAAACTTACATGATAATCTTGCTCATTGACGAGCGCCCCGAGGAGGTGACCGACATGCAGCGCAGTGTCAATGCCGAGGTGATTGCCTCCACCTTTGACGAGCCTGCCGACCGCCACGTCAAGATTGCCGACCTGGTGTTGAGCAAGGCGAAGCGCATGGTCGAGTGCGGTCACGACGTGGTGATTTTGCTCGACAGCATCACCCGCCTGGCGCGTGCCTACAACACCATCGCTCCTGCCAGCGGCAAGATCCTGACCGGTGGTGTCGACGCCAACGCCCTGCAGCGCCCCAAGCGCTTCTTCGGCGCGGCGCGCAACATCGAGAACGGCGGCTCGCTCACCATCATCGCCACCGCGCTCATTGACACCGGCAGCAAGATGGACGAGGTTATCTTCGAGGAATTCAAGGGCACGGGTAACATGGAGCTGCAGCTCGACCGCAAGTTGAGCAACAAGCGCATCTTCCCGGCTGTCGATGTGATGGCGAGCAGCACGCGTCGCGACGACCTGCTGTTGCCTCAAGACACGCTCAACAAGATGTGGATTACGCGTCGCTTCTTGAGCGACCGCACCTCGGTCGAGGCGATGGAGTTCATCAAGGAGCGCCTGGAGCGCACCCGCACCAACGAGGAATTCTTGCAAAACCTGCAGAGCTGATGCGACTGCTCGGCATTGACTATGGCCGCAAGCGGTGTGGCGTTGCTGTCACCGACGTATTGCAGATTGTGGCGAGCCCGCTCGCCACAGTGCCCACCGCGGACCTGCTCGACTTTATCAAGCAATATATCCGGGACGAGCAGGTCGAGGCAATCGTGATAGGCGAGCCGCGTCGCCTCAACGGCGAGCCAAGCGACAGTAGCCGCTACATTGAGCCGTTTGTCGCGCGCCTGGTCAAGAGCCTGCCTGAGGGCATTGCTGTGGTGCGCTACGACGAGCGCTTCACCAGCACCATTGCCCACCGCGCCATGATTGACGGCGGCATGAAGAAGAGCGACCGCCGCGACAAGGCGCAGGTGGACCGCCTCGCCGCCACCATCATCCTCAACGACTACCTGGCGTCACGTGGCGCACCTGGCGCAGTGTGACGGTTAATGACCGAGGCGCTACAATAACATCAACAATACAAAAAACGCATAATATAATGGTTTTACCTATTTACCTCTACGGACATCCGGTGCTGCGCACTACCGCGCGCCCTGTCACCCCCGACGAGCCTAATCTGGACCGGCTGATTCAAAAC
>CAMHDX010000078.1 GCA_946183895.1 uncultured Porphyromonadaceae bacterium
GTACGCGCCGATGTGCTGGGTGATGCCACCTGCCTCGCCGGCGATGACGTTCGACTTGCGGATGTAGTCCAGCAGCGAAGTCTTGCCGTGGTCCACATGGCCCATGACCGTGACCACCGGCGGACGTTGCATCAGGTCCTCGGGGTTATCCTCCTCCTCGGTGATGGCTTCCGAGACCTCAGCCGACTGGTACTCGGTTTTAAAGCCAAACTCCTCGGCGAGGATATTGATTGTCTCGGCGTCGAGGCGCTGATTGATAGAGACCATCATGCCCAGACTCATGCAGGTGCCAATAATCTTGTTGATGGGCAGGTCCATCATCATCGCCAGGTCGTTGGCGGTAACAAACTCGGTGAGTTTGAGCACCTTGCGCTCGGCGGCAGCAGCCACAGCCTCCTCGTGCATAGCCTCGCGCACCGCCTCGCGCTTTTCCTTGCGGTACTTGACGCCCTTCTTGGGAGTGCGGGTTGTGAGGCGCGCCAGTGTCTCCTTGACTTGGCGCTGCACATCCTCGTCGCTCACCTCAGGTTTGAGCGGACGTTTAGCCTTCTTGTCCTTTTTCTTGCCTTGTCCGGCGGCGCGTGCGGCCTGCTCTTGCTGCTGCTTCTTGTCGCCACCCGACTTGGGTTTGTCGCGCTTGGCCTCGGCGGCGGCTTGCTCGATGTTGACCTTTTCCTTGCCGATGCGGGCTCGCTTGCCGCGGCGACCCTCGCCGGCGGCGGCGCCACCGTTAGCCTTGGCGATGCGCTCACGCCGCTTCTCCTCCTTGGTCTTGGGCTTGGGGCGCATACTGGTGTTGATGGCGTCCAGGTCAATCTTGCCCACCACCTTGAGTGCGGGCACCTCGGTTGTCGGCAGTGAGAACACCTCGGCGTTATCGCCCCGGGCGGCAGGTTGCTCGGCAGGCTGCTCGGGCTTAGCCTCGGGTTTAGGCTCCGGCTTCACGGTCTCGGGTTTAGCGGGCTCGGGCTCATGCGTCGCGGGCTTCATGTCCGGCTTTGGCTCGGGCTTGGCGGGCGCGGTTGCCTCGGGCTTAGCCTCCGCAACGGGTTGCGGCTCGGCATCGGCGGGTTTGGGCTCCGCAGTCGCCTCGGTTACTTCGGGCTTTGCCGGTGCCTCGGCGCCAGCCGCGGGTTGCGGCTTGACCTCAACCTCAGGCTTAGCCTCAGGCTTTTGCTCCACCTCCGGTTTCTGCTCAACCGCGGGTTGCGGCTCAATCGCGGGTTGCGGCTGCGTCTGCGGCTCGGGGGTCACGGGAGTCTCGACGCGCTCGGGCTGGGGCTCGGGCTTGTCATCGGTGATGAGTTGTCCCGGGTTGTCCAGGTCGATTTTGCCCACCACACGAGGCTTTTGTCCCGGCACAACGGTAGGGATTTCCTGGTGGCGACGCGCCTCCTCGCGCTTTTGGCGCTGGCGCTCGCCTATGGTGTCGCTCTTGCGCTTCATGTCACTGTCGCGCTTGTACTCACTGAGCAACATCTGGTGCACCTCGTCCGAGATGCGCGCGTTAATATTGGAGACATCAATATCGATGCCTTTTTTGCGTAAAAACTCTTGAATCGTGAGGACACCCACGTTCAACTCTTTGATTACTCGGCTGATTTTTATAGGCATATACTCAATTAGTTTCTAATAAAAACGGCTTTGACGCCTGTATTATTCGTCAAACTCGGCACGGAACACCTCGAGGACGTGGTCGACGGTCGATTCCTCCAGGTCGGCGCGGTCCATAATCTCTTGTTTGTCAAGTGCGAGGACCTCGCGAGCGGTGTTGCAACCCAGTGCCTTGAGTGCATCGAGCACCCACTGGTCGATTTCGTCATCGAACTGGTCCAGATAGATATCGTCAACCTCGGGCGCGTCATTGTCACGATAGACATCGATGTTGAAGCCGGTGAGCTGGGCGGCGAGCTTGATGTTCGAGCCGCTCTTACCGATCGCCAGCGACACCTCCTCGGGCTTGAGGAAGACCTCGACATTGCGCTTGCCGTCCTCGCCCACCTCGTCGCTGATGCGGATTGACGAGATGTGCGCCGGGCTGAGCGCGCGCTGGATGAGCAGCTGCGGGTTGCTGGTGTAGTTAATCACATCGATGTTCTCGTTGCGCAACTCGCGCACGATGCCGTGGATGCGGCTACCCTTGACACCGACGCAGGCGCCCACGGGGTCAATGCGGTCGTCAAAGCTCTCGACTGCGATCTTGGCGCGCTCGCCCGGGATGCGCGCGATGGCGCGAATCTCGATGAGGCCGTCATGGATCTCGGGCACCTCAGCCTCAAAGAGGCGGCGCAGGAACATCTCGCTCTTGCGCGACACGATGATCTTGGGGTTGTTGTTCTTGTTCTCGACGGTGTGAACAACGGCGCGCACCGTGTCACCCTTGCGATAGATATCGTTGGGAATCTGCTGGTCCTTGGGCAGCAGCAGCTCGTTGTTGTCGGCGTCGATGAGCAGCACCTCGTGCTTCCACACCTGGTACACCTCGCCCACCACGAGCTCGCCCTCCATCACCTTGAACTTGTTGTAGATGGCCTCCTTTTGCAAGTCAAGAATCTTGCTGGCAAGGGTCTGGCGCAGGTTCAGGATGGCGCGACGGCCGAATTTGGTGAAGTCAATGAGACGGGTGTGCTCATCGCCCACCTCACACTCGGGGTCATCGTCGGCTTGAGCGTCGCTCAGGGAGATCTCCTTGTTGGGATTGGTCACCTCGCCATCGGGCACAACCTCGAGGTTTTGATAAATCTCGCAGTCACCCTGGTCGGGATTCACAATCACGTCAAAGTTGTCGTCGTTGCCAAACATCTTGGCAAGCACGCTACGGAATGATTCCTCGAGCACGCTTATCAAGGTGGGCTTGTCAATGTTCTTCAGTTCCTTAAACTCCTTGAACTGGTCGGTCATGTTGACCTGTTCTTGTCTTCTTGCCATTGAGATGTGATAGATAAATCAAAAGGTTATTATATTCTTGGTGTACTTGACGCTGTCATAACTGAATGTGACCGGCACCAACTCGCTTACAGGGCGTTTGGCGCCTTCACGTTTGACACGCGTGAGCACCTCAAGTGTGAATTCATTGTCGTCGGCAGCCGTGAGGGTGCCTCGCAGCTTGCGACCGTCGGCAGTGAGGGTCTCCACCTCGCCGCCGATGTTCTTGAGATAATGCAGTGGCAAGCGGAACGGGTCGCTGATGCCATAGCCCGCCACGGTGAGCTCAAAGTCGTCCTCATCGCGGTTGACCACCGCCAGCACAGCGTCGTTGACCGCCACGCAGTCGTCAATGGTCACTCCGTCAAGCCCGTCGATGAGCACCTCGACGACATCGTCGGGCAAGTAGTTCACCTCAATCAGCGCGAGGTCGCGCGCCGCTGCGGCATCGGCTGCCGCTTGCTCTAACACCTTATGGTCCAACATTAAATCAAGTCGTAATTATATGTGAAAAAGAGGAAGCCCCTGCCCCCTCTCACGAATGCACCGCAAAATTACTAAATAATGTATAATCGAGCAAAAATCCGGCGGTTGCGATGATAATAATTTAAGTAATTTTAACTTTATTTAACTCAGCATCCGCACCACCTTACTCACCGCGGCGACAAACGCGTCAACGTCCTCCATGGTGTTGTACGGCGCAAACGACGCCCGCACCGTGCCGGTGATGCCCAGCGCCTCCATGAGCGGCTGGGCGCAGTGATGGCCCGTGCGCACCGCGATGCCGAGCCGGTCGAGCAGCAAGCCCACATCGTAGCTGCTACCACCCTCAACAACGAACGACAACACCGCGTCCTTGCCGGGCGCGGTGCCAATCAGGCGCACGCCCTCAATCGCGCTCAAGCCTGCCACAGCACGCTGTAGCAGCGCATGCTCGGTGGCGCTAATCGTGTCCCACCCGAGGCCCTCGATATAACCGATGGCGGCGGGCATGGCGAGGATATCGACAAAATTGGGTGTACCCGCCTCAAAGCGCAGCGGCGCGTCCTCAAAGGTGGTGTGTTCAAATGTCACCTTGTCGACCATCTCGCCGCCGCCCTGATAGGGAGGCAACTGTGCCAGCGCCTCGGGCTTGCCGTAGAGTACGCCCACGCCCGTGGGGCCATACATTTTGTGTGCCGAGAAGGCATAGTAGTCACAGTCAATCGCCTGCACGTCAACCGGCATGTGGGCGACCGCCTGCGCCCCGTCAACAAGGATGGGAACGCCGTGACGATGGGCAATAGCCACCAACTGCGCCACAGGGTTGACCGTGCCGAGCACATTGCTCACATGGGCCACAGCCATCAACCGCGTGCGGGTGCTGAACAAGCCCTCAACCGCCGCCATGTCAAGGCTACCGTCGGGCATGAGGGGTATCACGCGTAACTTGGCACCCGCGAGCTGCCACGGCACGATGTTGCTATGATGCTCCATCGCGGTGACAATCACCTCGGCGTCCGCGTCCCAGTTGCGCGAAATCGTGGCGGCGACAAGGTTGATCGCCTCGGTCGTGCCGCGAGTAAACACGATACTGCTGCTTGACGCCGCACCGATAAAGCGGGCGACACACTCGCGCGAGCGCTCCATCAGCGTTGTGGTCTCTTGCGACAGGGTGTGAATGCCACGATGGACATTACTCTTGTGGTTGCGATAGGCATCGGCTATGGCAGCCACCACAGGCTCGGGAGTGAGCGAGGTGGCGGCATTGTCAAGGTAGACGAGGCGATGCCCGTTCACCTCGCGCCGCAAAATCGGAAAGTCAGACAAAATCGTGTTAATCTCCACCTTACTGTTATTAATATTAACTTTACTACCGCTACACTACGGTCAACTGCACGCGTCGCAGCCGGCACAGCCCGCCAACTGTCCCGCCAGACGCTTCTCGACCAGGTGACGCAGGCGGTCGCGCAGTGTCTCGAGGCGCACACCGTCGATCACGTCGGCCATGAACGCCTGCATCAGCATCGTGCGCGCCACCTCAAAGGGGATGCCACGCGAGCGCATATAGAACAGCGCGTTCTCGTCAAGTTGGCCCGTTGCCGAGCCATGGCTGCACCGCACATCGTCGGTGTAAATCTCAAGCTGCGGGTCGCTGTGGACGCGAGCCGTGGCGCTTGCCAGCAGATTGCGATTGCCTTGATAAGCCTCAACACGCGGACAATCGGCGTCCACACGAATCAGGCCGCCAAAGGTGGCGCGCGCCTCGTCGTTGAGTATGTACTTATACATCTCGTTGCTCACGCATCGCGGCGCATGGTGGGCGATGACCGTGTGGTTGGACACACGCTCGCTGCCGCCTGCCACCGCCATGCCCAGCAAGGTCGTCTCGGCACGCTCGCCGTTGACATCGACAGTGATGGCATTGCGGGTGTTGCCGCCGCTGAGCGTAATGGTGTCGATGAGCACATTGCTGCCGGCGGCTTGGCTCACGCGTGTCGACGCCAGGCGCGTAGTCAGCGGCGTAGACTCCTCGAGGTCATACAGCTCGACTGTGGCGCCCTCACCCAGCACTATCTCGTTCACCGCTAATGACAAGTAGGCAAGGTCATCGCGCTGAGTGTGGTCGCAGGTGAGCAGTTGCACATGACTGTCGGGCTCTGCCACCACGAGCAGTCGCCGCGCCGCCATCAGCGGAGCGGTCGAGGCGAACACGTTGACCAGCTGAATGGGCTTG
>CAMHDX010000079.1 GCA_946183895.1 uncultured Porphyromonadaceae bacterium
TTGTTAATGAAGTTGATCAAGCCGCGCTCGCCACCCGGGAACTGGGGCTGCACGTCAACCATGTCAAACTCGTAGACCACCTCATAGGTTGCCTGCCCGCGAGGGGAGAGCGGATTGACAGTGCCGACGCGGCGTGTTTGCGCAGCTATCGGTAGCACGATGGCCGCCATTAACATCAAGACTGCTATGCGTATAGATTTCATATATTCGATCATTGAGTCACGCCCTGTGATAGCGTTACTGCATTGCAAATATATAACCTATTTTCCGATTTGCAACAAGATCGCGGATTTTTTAACCAATAATTATTAGAGTTTAATGTTTTTTTACACTTTAGACAAGAAAAGTGGGGCTTCCCACTTTTCTTGTCTAAAGTCCGATGCCGTCACTTGCCGCGGGGCGAGCGGTGCTCGCGGCGGTAGAGCCGCACGTCGCGAAACAGGTCGGTGGCGTACACGAAGTTGTTCAACTCGTCGTTGTCCACGTCGTAGATTTCGTCCTTAGTGCCCACCCAGCCCAGGTGGCCGCGGTTGACAAAGACGATGTTCTCGCCGATGCCCATCACCGAGTTCATGTCGTGGGTGTTGATGATGGTCGTGATGCCATACTCGTGGGTGATGTCGCTCAGCAGCTCGTCAATCACAATTGACGTCTTGGGGTCCAGACCGCTGTTGGGCTCGTCGCAAAACAGGTACTTGGGGTTGAGGGCGATGGCACGGGCGATGGCGGCGCGCTTTTGCATACCGCCCGACAGCTCGCTGGGGTACTTTGCCTCGCTGCCGGTGAGGTTGACGCGGTCGATGCAGAACTGCGCGCGCTCGAGCTGTTCCTCCTCGCTGAGCGTGCTGAACATCTTGAGCGGAAATATCACGTTGCCCATCACCGTCTCGCTGTCGAACAGTGCCGAGCCCTGGAACAGCATGCCTATCTCGTTGCGCAGTTGCTTGAGCTGGGCGGTCGTCATGGTGGTGATGTCGCGCCCGTCGTACAGCACCTGGCCCTCGTCGGGCTTGAACAGGCCGACGATGTTCTTGACCAGCACGGTCTTGCCGCTGCCGCTCTGACCTATAATCAGATTGGTCTTGCCGTCGTAGAAGGTGGCGGTGATGCCATGCAGCACCTCGCGGCGATGGCCGTCCTCGTCAAACGACTTCTTCAAGTTCTTTACCTCAATCATTGTAGCAACAGTTTAGTGAGAATAACGTCAACAACCAGTATCATGATATTGCTCATCACCACAGCGTCGGTGCTGGCCTTGCCCACCTCGACTGAGCCGCCCTGCACCGTGTAGCCGTAGAAGCCGGCGATGCTCGAAATCAGGTAGGCGAAGCACAGTGACTTGATCAACGCGAACCACACATACCACTCGATGAACATCGTCTGGATGCCGTACAGGTAGGTGTCAACGCTCACAATGCCCGTGATGACACAAATCAGGTAACCGCCAAACAGGCTTGTCGCCATGCAGATAATCACCATGAACGGCATGATGGTTATCAACCCCGCCATCTTGGGGAGCAACAGGAAGCTGGCGCTGTTGATGCCCATGATGTCGAGCGCGTCAATCTGCTCGGTCACGCGCATGGTGCCTATCTCGCTGGCGATGTTTGACCCTATCTTGCCCGAGAGGATCAGGCACAGGATGCTTGACGAGAACTCCAGCAAGATGATTTCGCGCGTTGTCAAGCCCACGGCATATCGCGGCAGCAACGGATTGTTGATGTTTAGTTTAATCAAGATGGTACATAGCGAGCCGATGAACAGCGACACTATCAAGATGAGCGGAATGGAATCAATGCCGAGTTTATACATCTCGTCAAGGTAGCGCTTGAAGAACTCGCGCCACTTCTCGGGTATGCTCAGCGATTGCCACATCAGCGTGCAGTATTGACCGAACCGGTCAAGTGATTTAGCGATAAACACGTCTTTATTGTTTTGTTGGTTATAGATTATATCAAGTTGTTCATCACCGCATACAGCGTGAGACCGGCGACACTCTTGATGCCGGTCTTGTGCATGATGTTCTTGCGGTGAGAGATCACGGTGTGCACCGACAAGTTGAGAGCCTCGGCAATCTCCTTGTTGGTCGAGCCCTTGGCGACCTGCACGAGCACGTCAATCTCGCGGCGGCTCAGCTCAAAGCCGGCGTTGTCGTCAACATTGTCGTCAACAGCGGGCGAGGCGCCAATCAGTGTCTCGATGATGGCGCCGCGGCTGTCGGCGACGTCAATCACGGCGTCAAAGCGCCGCAGTTGAGCGCTCGAGACGTAGCGGTAGACCAGTGCGACCAGCACGACGTCGCTACTGACAATCGAGCGCAACGCCTGCACGTTGACCGCCTCCGGATTGCCCACTATCACCATCTCGGGCCGGTCCAGCGGCGCACGCCGCTCCAGGGCATCGATGTCGCTCACTGTCGACACCAGCTTGAAGTGGGCGCTATCGCTCAGCACATCGCTCATGCCGGCGGCAATCAATTCGCTACTCTCAACTATGACAACACGCTTGCTCATTGTTGCTGAGATTCTAACCACAACACATAGGGCACCATCACACGCTCCTCAACAATCGCGTGACACCTCAGGTCGCCCGACACCTGCAGGATGTCGTACACCACATTGAGCGTATCCTCCTCGTTGGCAACCTCGTGTGGCAGATACTTGAAGATGATTTGAAGCAAGTCCTCAAACTTGGTCTCAATCCTCTCATGATTAGCCAGGAAAGCATCAATATCCACAGTGTTAGCAGTCTTGCCGTCCTGCAGAGCGGTGATGTAGGGGAAGATGGTCCGTTCCTCGCGAGTAAAGTGCTCCTTCATCTCGCTGCGATAGACGTCAAAGAATTGGAGCAACGCCTGTCCGGCACGCTCGGGCAATCGCTCGGCGATGTGCTGCATGTGGCCGGCGATGTGCGGCAGACAACTGTTGACGTAGAAGTCATGCGACCGCTGCAGATAAGTCACTAGCTGCCGCAGCGATGTGGAGAGCACGCGCGCCTTGTCGGGCACCATGCCGCCGGTGGCGTAGATGCCGCAGGTGAGCACAAAGAAGTCGGCGTCAACGCCTGCCATGTCGCACACCTCGCCCACGCTCTTGTCACCGAAGCCCAGCGACAGCCCGAACCTGGGGAGCAACATCACCAGCATCGGGTGCGTTGTGAGCATATCACTCATCTGGCTTGTCCGGTCAAATGTAAAACGTTTGTTTGACATCCAATTGATAGGTTTAAAGTGTTTTAAACTGCAAAGTTAGTGCAAACCGAGCGAAAAACATCAAGCTTGCTTGAATGTTTTGCCGAGGTACCGCCTAATTTCGCGTTTCCTACGCAAAATTAGTGCAAAAATCGCTTTTTTGCACTAACTTTGCGCTACTAATGTGTTTTTTGACTATGAATGTGAATGTTGATTGGCAATTAGCGGTAGTGCTGGTAGTGGTCGCGGTGTGCGTGCTGGTGGCATTGCGGGGCGTGTGGCGCGCGATGCACGGCAGGGCCGATTGCGGCTGTGGCCGTGGTGGCGACTGCCCGCTGCGGGCATCGCACGGCTGCGATTGCTGCAATCAACGTGACAAAGTTGTGAACAATGAGTAAGACTATCATCAAGGTTGTCAACCGGTCGCCTCACGCGCTCCCTGCCGCGGCAACGCCGTTGAGCGCGGGCATGGACCTGCGGGCCTGGTTGCCTGACGGACAAGTGGTGCTGCAACCGCTGCAGCGCGTGCTCATTCCCACCGGGCTGTACATCGAGTTGCCGGCGGGCATGGAGTGTCAGGTGCGTCCGCGCAGCGGGCTCGCGCTCAAGCGTGGACTGACGGTGCTCAATTCGCCCGGAACCATCGACGCCGACTATCGAGGCGAGGTGGGCGTCATCATGATTAACCTCAGCGCCGAGCCTCAGGTCATTGAGGACGGCGTGCGCATCGCGCAGATGGTGGTCGCGCGTCACGAGACGGTGGAGTGGCAACCGGTCGAGGCGCTCGAGCAGAGCGAGCGTGGCGAGGGCGGCTTCGGTCACACGGGCGCTTGATGTTAACTATTGCGAAAACGAGATGAACCGAACGATTGTTTTATTGTTGTTACTACTCATGACGGCATCGGCGACGATTGCCGGTCGCCGTGTCGCCGAGCCCGACGAGGCAACCACCCGTCGTGCCAAGGCGGAGTATGCGCTCATGGAGGCAATGCGCTGCCAGGCGGTGGACAGCACCGACGCCTATGTCGACCTGTTGCAGTATGCCTACAACACCGACACGTCGCTCACGGCGGCTGCATTCCACCTGGGAATGGCGATGATGGGCGCCGAGGGACAGGACAGGGCATACTACTTGAGGGCTATTGAATTGATGCGCAAGCATTTTGTCGCTCACCCCGACGACTACAACGAGACAATGATTTACGGCGACTTGTGCGTGATGCTCGGTATGCCCGAGCAGTCGCTGGCGTCGGCTCGCGCTCTGGCGGCGATGCACCCCAACAAGTTCGAGGTGATGGCGCGTCTGGCTCGCGCCTACACGCTCAACTATGAGTTCGCCCATTCCAACGTGGTGTACGACAGCATCGAGATGATACACGGTCGCAGCCAGGGCATCACCGACCGCAAGATTGCCAATTTCATCGCCCTGCGTGACACGGCGGCGGCGATTGCCGAGCAGCACTCGTTGCTCATGACGGCTCCCGACAATGTGGACTTTATCCTCGAGACGGCCAACACTTACTATCAGTTGGGTCGTCGTGACAGTGCGTTGAGCTACCTGCATCGCGCCCACGACATTGCGCCCGACGATGGCAATGTGTATGCGGCCATCGGCTTGTATTATCGGGCAATCGGCGATAGCGCTGCGTTCTTTGAGAACACCTACAAGGCATTGATGACCGACAACCTTGAGTTGGAGCAAAAGGAGCAGTTGCTCATTGGGGTGGCGCGCCACTTCTACACGCCTGGCGACACGAGCGTGCGTGCCGCGCGATTGTTTGAGGCGCTGATTGAGAAGCATCCGCATGAGGTGTCGTTCCACAAGGCGTATGCCGACTACTTGGCGGCATGCTCGCACTATAGCGAGGCGGGCGAGCAGTTGTCCTACGCGCTCGACATGGAGCCGACCGACATTGACAACTGGCACCGGTTGATGTTGATTCATCTGCTCGAAGAGGACTATCCCGCCGCCATCAGCGCCTCGGAGCGCGCCATCGAGTATAATAGTGACGACCCGACCATCTACAGCTATGTGGGGCAAGCTAATTTTCAGATGAAGCGCTACAACGAGGCAATCACGGCCTATACCCGTGCTATCGAGCTGACCGACAGCCTTGATACTGAGGAGATTAGTGACCTGCTGGGCGCGATGGGCGATGCCTACTGCGCGATGGGCGACACTGTCACCGCCTATGCCCGCTATGAGCACTCACTCGAGCTCAATCCCGACAATGCGGGCATACTCAACAACTATGCCTACATGTTGTCGCTGCAGGGGGCGCAGCTTGATAGGGCAGAGGCGATGGTCAAGCGCGCCCTGATGATCACGCCCGGCAGCGCGACCTTCCTCGACACCTATGCCTGGGTGCTGTATCGCAAGGGCGAGTATGCCGCCGCCCTCGAGCAGCAGCAAGCGGCGCTGCAGGCGATCCAGGGCGACCCCG
>CAMHDX010000080.1 GCA_946183895.1 uncultured Porphyromonadaceae bacterium
CGCTCGGACTTCCTGAACATGTTCTACTATCGCCACCTGCCGGTGCTCTATGCCGCCACTTGCGAGCTGGCGCGCTTTGATGCCGATGTGGTCTCGGGCGGCGAATTGCTGTACAACAACGCCAGTGGAGGTGTGGCGGCAATGATAACGACGCCGCGCCTTGCCTACGTCAACAACAACGGTGTGCTGACAAGCGCGTTCGGACGCAACTTGATGTTGCGTGAGGCGGACGGCAGGGTGAGGCCGCTGGGCGAGGTGTTGCGCGCTACCAAGAATGTCGTCAAGGGCGATTCCAACAATAGCCGCTACTTCATGTACGGCGACCCCGCCATGCGATTGGCTGTGCCCAACAACAAGGTGGTGATTGACCGCATTGGCGACGCGCCGGTGAGCGACACCGACATGCCGGTGTTCAAGGCTCGACAAGTCATCACCATGACTGGCCATGTGAGCGACTATGCCGGCACCACGTTGACCGGCTTCAACGGCGAGGTGATAGCGACCTTGTTCGATAGCGAGCAGAGCGTCATCTCCAACGGATACGGCGACGGCGCCGAGTTCGCCTATCTGGACCGCCCCAACAAGCTGTCGGTGGTCAAGGCGGTGGTCAAGGACGGCACCTTCACGCTGAGCATGACTGTGCCCAGCGAGATTGTCGCGACCTATGACAACTACAGCCCGTCGTTGATTAACCTGTATGCCTACGACAGCGAGTCACAAATTGAAGCTCAGGGCAGCAATTCGAATTTCTACATCTACGGCTTTGATGATGACGCGGCGGGTGACGATGTGCCGCCGGTTATCGACTATATGGGGCTGAACAACAGCAGCGACTTTGTTGACGGTAGTGCTGTGAACTCCTCACCGCGACTCATTGCCCGCGTGAGCGACAATAGCGGCATCAACATCTCTCAAGCCGGCATCGGTCACAACATCTCGATTACACTGGACGGGACGACGACCTATAGCGACGTGGCGGGTTACTACACCCCCGATGTCACTCGTGAGGGTGAAGGAGGCGCCGGTTTGATCAGCTACAAGTTGTCCGACTTGAGCGAGGGCAATCACACCCTGCGACTGCGTGTGTGGGATGTGTTTAACAATAGCACCGAGCGCACCATCTCGTTCAGTGTCAAGAGTGGTTTGCGTCCCGAGGTGGTCAACGTCTACGCCACACCCAGTCCGGCGAGCGACGAGGCTCGCTTCTACATCACTCACAATCGTCCTGACGCCGTGGCGACGGTGCGGGTTGAGGTTTACGACCTGATGGGTCGCATGGTGTGGACCGATGTGCAGAGTGGTCGCAGCAGCGACATGACCAGTGCGCCGGTTGTGTGGAATCTGTGTGACACGGGTGGCCGCCGCGTGCCGCGAGGCATATATGTGTATCGCGCGTCATTGTCAATCGATGGCTCGCGCGAGGTGAGCAAGGCACGCCGCATAGCGGTCACGGCGCAGTAATGAATCAGTAAGAAGCGATCAAAGCGATGGATAACAAACCGAGTCAACAACCCGTCAGGCCCCAGTTGCCCGAGCCCACGCTGCGTCGGTTGCCGTGGTATCTGGCTTACGTCACGATGCTGCCGCCCGATGAGGAGTATGTCTCGTCCACGCGGTTGTCGCGTGACCTCGGGGTTGATGCCTCGCGCATTGCCAAGGACCTCTCGTTCCTGGGAGTGAAGGGCAAGACACGAATGGGCTACAACGTGGCGGAGTTGGAGAATGCGCTCACCGCGTTTCTTGACTTCACTAGTCGTCATCGCGCGGTGATTATCGGCGCGGGCAGTCTGGGGGCAGCCTTGATGCGCGACAACGGCTTGTCGCAGTACGGCATGGAGATTGTGGCGGGGTTTGACGTCAACCCGGCATTGATAGGCACCCAGGTGTGTGACATCCCGATATATGATGTCGCTGACCTGGCTGCCGTGCAACGCTCCACCGGAGCGCCCATAGCCATCCTGACCGTGCCCTATCAGCGTTCGCAACAGGTGGCGGATGCCGCAGTGGCGGCAGGTTTCAAGGCATTGTGGAACTTCACGCCGGTGCGCATCTCGGCTCCCGACAATATAGTGATAGTCAACACGTCAATTTACGCTCACTTGGCGTTGATATATAACCGCATGAACAGTGCTCCTGACAATCAATGAAGGCGATATTGGTCAACATAGATGGTGACACTGTGATGACGATACCCGATACCGCGGTGGATCGTGCTCCTGCAGGCGAGGTGAGCAAGGGTAGGCCCCTGGTGGCATACTTACCTGACGAGGCGACCGGCTATCGGGTCAGCGTGTGCATGGCTGTGCGAGTGTCCGGTGCATGCAAGGCGTTAGACACACGGTTCGCGTTGCGCTACATTGACGCCATCGCACTCGCGCTGCTGGTAGAGCCGGACCGGTGTCTTGAGGGCGTGATGCCCGGTGCGATTGTCCACGACGGCGCGGTGCAGTTGGCTCCCTGGACGGCCATCGGCGAGGTAGCCCCCGACAATATTGTCGTGGAGGCATTGACGGGCGAGAAGGCGCCGTTGCCTTGGAGCGATGTACCGCGGGCGATGTGCCTTGCCAGCCGCGTGATGACGCTGCGCACGGGCGATGTACTGCTGCTCAAAGTGCCGTGTTTGACACCCACGGCATGTCAAGCATCACCATCGGTCAACAGGTGGACTACAGTGACAGCGAGTGCCGGCGCGATGACCATCGTCAAGCGCTTCAAGTAGCGCAGTGGCTAATTGAGTGATAACACAACCAAAATTGATACATTAATATATTATTAAGCAAAAAATAATAACAACCGATATGCTCATGAAAAGATTTATCAAGAAGCTGACAACGGCAGTGGCGCTAATGGTCGTGACTGTCGCCGGAGGTAGCGCGTTCCCCACATCCAACTATGCCACACAGTCGGTGCTGGCCTCGGGACGATGGGTCAAAGTGGCGGTGCCCACCACCGGAATGTATCAAATCACCTACGATGAGTTGAGCCAAATGGGCTTCTCGTCGCCTGCCAATGTCAAGGTGTTCGGCATGGGTGGCAAGATGATAAGCGAGGTGCTGGACGGCAGTGTGACCGACGACCTTGCCCAGATTCCTGCCATCACCGTGAATAACAAGTTGGTGTTCTATGGTGTAGGTCCGGTTGGAATGACGCTCAAGAGTGATGCCTCGTCAGGAACATTCCACTACGAGCGCACGATTAACCCGTATTCGCTCAATGGCTATTACTTTCTGACCGAGGACGTCGGTAGTCCCTTGTCGCCCACATTGTCGTCGCGCACTCCGACCGGGTCCAATGTGCGTGCTACCTCTTACGACTATTGGTATCACGAGGTTGATGAGATCAACCTGGGCATGTCGGGCAAGACCTTCCTGGGCGAGACCCTTGCCAGCAGCTCGGCGGCGGCATACTCTGCCGATGAGCAATGTTGGATAGACTGCAATCTGCCTGGAATTGATGGCTCAAGGTCGTTGTGTGTCCAGGTGTCGGCGGGTGTGCTCGCCAGTGGTGGCTCGGCATATATCCACACTAATGTGGCAATGGGCGACACGGTCTTTGAGGTGCCGTTCAAGACCACGCAGACCCGCATCTATCCCAAGTCGGACGGTAGCACGTTCTTCAACCAGGCGAGCCCGTATATCGCGGTTCCGGCCTTCAGCAACAAGCTATTTTTATCGTCAATGCGCATCAATCCGTGGATTGAAACCCCCTATGCCCAGCGCGCCGAGTCGGCTCATCTGGATTATGCTATCATTACCTACACTCGTAGCAATGTGCTCGCCGGCGCATCACAAGTGCGCATGGGCGTGTCATCGCCCCAGCCATCGGACATCATTTTGCTGCCCGATGCCGGCGACAACATCCAGGTGTGGAACGTGGATGCACCATCGCAGCCGATGCGAATGAATGTTCGTGACTACAGCAACGATGACTATGAGGGCAAGGCATTTGCTCCCGACCGGATGGTGTCTTCATCCTCGTCGTTCGTCATGTTTGACCCCACAGCCGAGTTGCTCTCGGTGTCAGGCTATGAAACGGTGGATAACCAAAATATCCATGCCGCCGTCACGCCCAATCTGGTCATCGTCACCAGCACACCCTTCTTGGCTCAGGCTGAGCGAGTGGCTGAGTTGCATCGTGAGCTTGACGGGATGGACGTGCTTGTAGTTGACCAGAAGCAGGTGTTCAACGAGTTTAGTAGCGGCACTCCTGACGCGATGGCTGTGCGCATGATGTGCAAGATGTTCTACGACCGCGACAGTGAGAAGTTCCGCTACCTGCTGCTCATGGGTCCGGGCACCTACGACAACCGTGGCATCACCGGCAAGCGCGACAATGTGGTTATCACCTATGAGAGCACCAGCAGTGTGCGCGAGGACGATTCCTATGCCTGCGACGACTTCTATGGTCTGCTAGTCGACAACTCGGGCTATGAGCCGGCAAGCGATTTGTTGTGCTTGGGCGTGGGCCGCATGACCGGAGCTTCAGATTTTGAGATGAAGAGCGATGTTGACAAGTTGGAGGAGTACCTGCGCAACAACGACTATGGCGTGTGGCGCAACAACGCGCTGCTCGCCTGTGACACCGGCGACAACGACCTGCACATGTTCCAGGCTGAGCAAACCAAGCTGCTGATGGATGATGAGTTGGCAACCGGTATCATGGTCAACCGCGTCTTCAACGACCAGTTTGCACGCTCCACCACCGAGGACTATGTCTCGTCTGCAACGTCGCGCACCGCCAGCGAGGCAAAGAAGCACTGGAGCGACTTGCTCAAGCAGGGGCAGTACTTCATGTCATACATTGGCCATGCCGGCCCCACCACCTACACCAAGGCGGCGCACATGTGGACCGTTGCCGACGTGAACTCCACGTCGTACAAGTATTTGCCCATCATGACCACTGCGTGCTGCGACGTGGCGCGATATGACGGCGGCGTGCAAGGCATCGCCGAGCAGATGTTCCACAAGCGCGACGGCGGCGCCATCGCGTTGCTCACCAGCTGCCGTGCCGTGTATGCCACCGACAACGACGCACTCAACCGCGCCTTTATCCGTAGCATGTTCACCTATAACTCCACCGGCGACTTCCCGCGCCTGGGTGATGCCTACATGGCGGCAAAGCGCTCATTCGGCACCACCAAGAATGTCAACAAGATGGCATTCCTCCTGCTGGGCGACCCGGCATTGAAAATCAACTACCCCAAGCCCTTGTTCAATTTGACCAAGGTCAAGACCTATAATGCCGAAAGCGTACCAAATGATGTCACGGCTTATCCGCTTGAGACGGTGCACCTGGAGGCTCAGGTGGTGAAGCCCGGTACTACCGAGGTTGACGCTACCTTCAACGGCGATGCCACCTTGACCATCTACGACCGCGAGCGCGTCTTCAAGAGCAACGTGGCTAACAAGGTTGACAACAGGCGCGACACAATCTCGGTGTACTACCCGCGCAACAAGCTGGTCGAGATTGCCGGACGCGTCGACTGTCCTTCCTTTTGACGCGCTGTAGTTAACAAAGCTGTTTCTTGTCCAGTATCCGTAACCCATTTTAATGCCTCCTCTTCAATTCCGTTTTGTTTTATCCGCCTTTCCCGTATAAAGAAT
>CAMHDX010000081.1 GCA_946183895.1 uncultured Porphyromonadaceae bacterium
GGCGTCGCAACAGCTCAAAAACGCGATGAGGCGCGCGCTGCTCTCGACGCCGCCACGGCACAGGTCCAAGCTGCCAAGTCACAATATGACATGGCGGTCAACGGCGCACAACAGGAGGACAAGCAGGCTGCCGGTAGCATGGCCGACGCGGCTCGCGGCTCGGTTATGGAGGTCCAGTCGCTACTCGAAGACCAGTTTCTGGTGGCACCATGCGATGGCGAAGTGAGCGAAATCTATCCGCACGAGGGTGAGTTGGTCATGATGGGCACCCCTGTTATGACACTCTCGCGCCTGCAAAACATGTGGGCAAGCTTTGCCGTACGCGAAGACCACTTGGATTCAATCGCGGTGGGCAAAACCATCGATGTGATAATTCCGGCTCTGGGCGGCAAGGAAACTCAGATGCAGGTGTACTATATCCATGACATGGGCAGCTATGCCACCTGGCAAGCCGCCAAGGCTTATGGCGACTACGACCGCAAGACCTTTGAGGTGAAGGCGCGGCCGCTTGCACCCATTGAGAATCTCCGCCCGGGCATGAGCGTCATCTTGAAAGAACAACGTTAATAATGGTCGCAAAAATCCTCAAGGATTCGCTCAAACGTGGCGCCGTGCAGCTGGTGCGACGCCCCATGTACGTGCTCATGATTGTCATCATGCCGCTGTTGTGCTGCTTCGCCCTGATGAGCATGCTCAGTCGCGGCTCGATTCAACGTGTGCCGGTGGGGGTCGTCGACCTTGACCGCAGTGACGTGTCGCTGAGACTGGAGCACAACTTGAGCGCTTTCCAGCAGGTTGAAATCCGCGAGCATTTCGCCTCGTTTGCCGAGGCTCGCGATGCTGTGCAGCGTGGCAGGATATTGGGATTCTTCTACATCCCCAAGGACTTTGAGGAGCAACTCATGGCAGGCCGACAGCCCACACTGAGCTACTACATCAACTACGCTTACTACGCCCCGGGGTCGATGCAGTTCAAGGGTTTCAAGACCATCAGCGTGATGGCAGGCGGTGCCTTGGTGCAAACAGCGTTGCGCACCGTCGGACTGCGCAATGAGCAAATCCAGCCGCACTTGTTGCCCTACGCCAACCACATGCACATGCCTGGCAACCCGTGGCTCAACTACAACTACTACCTCAACTCGTCGTTCGTGCCATGTTTCCTGTCGCTGTTCATCTTGATGGTGACGGCGTTTGCCATAGGCACCGAGCTGAAGAGCGGACTGAGCAGGCAGTGGCTCGAAACCGCCGGCGGCAACATCGTAATTGCCGTGTGGACCAAGCTGTTGCCGCAAACGTGCCTGTTCACCGTGGTGGGGTGGGCGATACAGTGGCTGATGTATGTGGTCTACGATTTCCCGCTTCATTGCTTGCCATGGGTGATGATTCTAACTATGCCGTTGTTGGTCCTGGCTAATCAGTCATTCGCAATCATGGCATTGTGTGTCGCGCCTAATTTCAGGTTGGGAACTACAGTGTGCACTTTGTTCGGTATGTTGTCATTCTCGTTCTGCGGATTTTCTCTGCCGAGCGAATCGATGTATCCGTGGGTAGCGCCGTTGGGCTACTTGATGCCCATCAAGTATTACTTTCTGATCTCGACCGACCAGGCGCTGAACAACCTGCCGCTATACTATTCACGGTTTTACTACGTGGCTCTGATTGCCTTCACATTGCTTCCGCTGCCTCTCATCGGCCGGCTCAAGCGTGAGGCGGCTGACCCGGTTTATGTGCCTTGAGTAATTTTAAAGAACAGTTCATGTTACGAGTTTTAAAGAATGAATTCAGGCTGGTGATGCAGGACCAGGGAGTGTTGATCTTCTTCTTGTTGTTGCCCTTTGTGTACCCGCTGCTGTATTCGCTGATATATAACACCGAAGTCGCTCGCGACGTTCCCATTGTTGTGGTCGATGATAGTCGCAGCCACGCCAGTCGCGACATCACCCGCCGGCTGAATGCTACGCCCGAGGTGACTGTTGTCGGCATCGAGCCGACCATTGCCGATGCACGACAACGCATGGCGGCAAAGGAGTGCTATGCAATCGTGCACATTGACCGAGACTTTGCCACTAATGCCGGTAGCGGTAAGCAAAGTCACATGAGCGCCTATTGTGACATGAGTGTCATGCTGCGCTACAAGAACGTGCTCATGGCGTTGACCAATGTCACGCAGGCGGTGGCAGGCGAGCGGCAAGCCGCCGCAGTCGCGCCCATCATCTACAACACCGGAGGCATCGTCAGTAACGACCATGTGCCGGTGGGTAACACCAGCACCGGCATCGCAAGCGCCATCTTGCTGTTCATCTTGCCACTAGTGCTGCAGCAGAGCATGATCTTAGGCATCGGCATGCTCAACGGCGGTGCCATTGAACGCCGCCGCCACTGCGCCGGTCTGGACCCGCTGTCGGTCGAGGCGGGGGTGATTCCGACCGTGTTGGGCCGCTCCTTGTGCTACCTCATCATCTATGCGCTGCCCACTATCTTTGTGCTGCATGTCACTCCTCACATCTTTGATTTCCCGCAAAACGCTAACGTGTTTGGCGTGTTGGCGCTCTCATTGCCGTTCTTGCTGTCGGTGTCATTGATGGGACAAATCATCAAGGGCTTTATTAATGAGCGTGAGAGCACCTTCCTGGTGTTTGTGTTCTCAAGTGTGCTGTTTGTCTTCTTGTGCGGCGCTTCATGGCCGCGATTCATGATGAGCACCTTCTGGCGCGCTGTGGGCGACTGTGTGCCGGCAACATGGATGAGCAACGCATACGTGCTGATGCAGAGCGATGGCGCAACTTTGTTCCAGGTGAGCCGTCACATCGCCATCATGTGGGTGCAGTGTATCATCTTCTTCGTGCTGGCTTGCGCGGTTGAGTACTTCATCGCCCGCCCGCGTTACCGACGATATCGCCACTTGGCGGTTACCGACCCGGGCTCATTGCTGCGGCATGAGCTCATCAAGAACGGCCTGCTATGACGGCGATGCGCTCCTATGCCATCGTGGGCCCCACGGCATGCGGCAAAACGAGTAGGGCAGTGGCACTGGCGCGAGCTATCGGCGGCGAGGTGGTCAGTGCTGACTCCAGGCAACTGTATCGTGGCATGGACATCGGTACGGGCAAGGACCTTGACGAGTATGGTGACGTGCCTTATCACCTCATTGACATTTGTCCTGCCGGCTACCGCTACAACCTGTTTGAGTATGTGCGCGACTACAAGCAGGTGCATGACGATTTGCTCGCACGTGGTGTGCCCGAAGTCTTGTGCGGAGGCACGGGAATGTATATCGAGACCATTATCAACGGCATTGACTTGCCGCCGGTGCCTCGCGACGAAGACCTGCGTGCCCGACTTGCCGGCAAGTCGCTACCTGAGCTCGTCACGTTGTTGAAGCAGTACAAGACCCTGCGCAACAATAGCGACATTGACACTGTTGCCCGCGCCACACGCGCGCTGGAAATCGCCATCTACTACCACACTCACCCCGCCCAGCAAGCCCTCACACAACCGCATCCGCGCCACGACATTGCCGTCATCGGCATTGATATTGACCGTGAGGCACGGCGCGCTCGCATCACGGCGCGACTGAAGTCCCGATTGGAACAAGGCCTCATCGAGGAGGTTAAAACCCTGATTCACAGTGGTATCTCTCCCGATGACTTGATGTACTATGGACTGGAGTATAAGTTTGTCACTCAACACGTGATAGGGGAGTTGACTTTCGACCAAATGTTCTCACACCTTGAGATCGCCATACACCAGTTTGCCAAACGGCAGATGACCTGGTGGAGGGGCATGGAGCGACGCGGTCACCACATCACATGGGTGCCCTATACAATTAGCGATGACGAGTTCGTCGCCATCGCTAAGTCTCTTTGAGCAACCTCAGTTACACGCCATTACATGTAGAGCTTGGCGTTCTCGAAGTCAACCTCTCGATCTAGCTTATCGATGAACTCGTCAAGCACCGACTTGTCAATATCTCCCAACTGATACTCCTTCTCGGCATCCTCACGAATGAGTGATATCCACTGGCGGCGGGCCTCGACATAGTCGGCATGCACGCGCGCCACAACTTCATCATCAAGTTGATCCACGCCGTAGTAATCCAGTATCATGCGATAGCTCCACGACCAGCGCAACTCGTTGTAATTGTCGTTGATGGTCTTGAATCGTTGAAGTATCGCTTCAATACTGTTCAGATTGCCTTCAATGATGTCGTCAATGAGAATTTTCAACTCACGCTCGGGCATCAGCATGCCTGCAAGGTCAATCCAATTACCCTCACCCGCAGTGGTGGAGGGGGGGAGTGGTGCATGACGCTTGAGCACCGCGCCCATGTAGATGCGCAGCGCCAGGTCGTAGTACTCAATGCCTTTGCGCAACAAGGGGGCCTTGATGACATACTCGTGGTAGTTGTAGGTACTCACCCTGTCGCCAGAGGCGGCTTGCAAATTCTCGAGGATGCGCTTGCCGCGCAACACCTCACTGATGGTGAACGGACTGAGCCAATCAAAGTTGACAATACTCTTGCGCTCGCCCGGACGACGCTTGTCTCGCTTGGGCCACTTGCGGATATCGCGATACAATCCCACAGTGGCGAAATTGCGACCCGGCACCAGATACATTGTGTCGCTGTATGCAATCAGGTAGGAGAAAGGCAGGTCAATGGTCTGGGGATGATACATCAGCTTGCCGAACAACACCGAGAACGAACCGATGTTGGCAGGCATCAGCAGGTAGGCGCCACTGGCGGTCTTGCAACCGCGCTCAAGCGTGCCATAGTGCATCGGACCCATCTTGTAGGCATGATTGCTGAAGTTGGTCGCCGAGCCGGCGTTGTAGAATGAGAACATGCCGCCAATGAGTAGCGAACTCTTGTGGTGGCTAACCGTGAACGGACCGCAAAATGCGGCGCATGCCTCACCATTGCTCATATAGCTGTTGGCAAAAAACACACTGCTCGCCGCGGTGAAACCGGTGGCCAATTCACATGCTTCGCCCACCATGCAATCAATTATCTTGACACTGCCGGTGATGCTGCTGCCACCACTGATGATGGACTGCTCGCATATCACACCGGTGCCGATGTGTATCGGATTGTCAACACTACTGGCAATAGTGCAGTTCTCCAACTTGGAGGCGCCACCTATGTTGCAACCGGGGCCAATCATCGCATTGGTGATTTGACCGGTATTGACTATGCTGACGTGATTGCCGATTGTGGTGCGCTCGGGACGCGACTGCGCCACCGACGCTGCAACCAACGACGACATCCGGGCAACAAAGGCCTTGTTTGACGCATTCGCAACCATGAGTGCACCCAACTGGCTGTTGAGCTCGGGGAAAATGCACAAGTTGCCGTCACCGGCCTCGTTGAGCACCGAGATTACATGACCTTGACCATAATTGGCATCCTTGGTGGTGCCGATGATGCTTACGTTCGAGATGTGGCAATGGTCGCCAATCTCAACATTATTAATATAGTTGCCGATGTTCTCAATCAAGCAGCTGTCGCCAATGGTGACGTTGCGCAGCGTGGCGTTGTTGATGCCGCAATTCTTGACAAAGCCATCA
>CAMHDX010000082.1 GCA_946183895.1 uncultured Porphyromonadaceae bacterium
GTCGACATGAGTTTCGCAACCGAAAAGAATGGTGGTTTCTTCGGCAACGTTGACGGCGCCACGATTTACAACATCGGCTTTGTGTCACCGGTTGTTGTGGGCATGGACAATGCCGGAGTGTTGCTGGGCTACTGCTCAACGAGCGTCAACGTGACCGACGTGATGGTCGTGGGCGATGTGACCGACGGCAGCGACTACACGTCAATGTGCATCAACGGTGTGGCGGGCGGCATCGTGGGCCATGCCAAGCAGGCTAAGATTAACCGCTGCTACTTTGCGGGCAGCGTGGGCGGCAAGACCTACGCCGGCGGTGTGACGGGCAACATCCACTACGGCAGCGTGAGCAACAGCGGTGCCGGCGGCGCTGTGGTGCTCAACGCGAGCACCGGACGCGAGGGCGGCGTGGTTGGCGGCTCGCAAAAGACGAGCGACGAGGCCTTGTCAACGCTGCTGATTGACCGCTGCTACAGCTGGTGCACGCTGAGCTCGACCACCTCGTCTTATATCTTCTACTCGAGCATCTACGATGGTGGCATCATCGGCGCCAGCGACCACTGGGCATCGATTGCCAACTGTTACTTCTACGCCGACAACGACGATCTGGAGGCGTGTAACGCGATGTCCTACTACCACTACTCGAGCAACACTCAGGCGGTCTACGACCTGACCAACATGGAGGGCGACAAGTTGCAGCCGGGCCTGGGCATGGCCGACTGGTACTACTTTACCGAGGGCTATGAGTACTACCCCATTCCGGTGACGATGAGCGAATGGTACCTCAACCGGTTTGTGTATCTGCGCCTCAGCGACGGCAATATGCCGCAGTATGGCAAGGGGTTCACCGTGATACCCACCCACCGCGGCACGCAGTACAAGATTGTCGCCTATGACGGCGACTACACCGATGTCACCATTCCGCTATACTACTGGATGAAACCCGTCACCGAGATGGCTGACGGTGTCATGCAGGGCAACACGGCGGTGGAGAGCATCACCTTCTACGCTGCCAACAGCGCCGGCACGGGCTTCTCGACCGGTGACTACTTTGCCGCCAATTGTCCCAACTTGACAAGCGTAACACTTGCAGGTATTGACAACCTGGGCGAGATGAACTTCTACAACTGCCGGAGCTTCGCGACCTACTCGCTCGCGGGCGGCATGGAGAGTTACACGGTGAGTGACGGTGTACTGTATCGCGGCAGCACATTGATACACTGCCCGCCGGCTCGCGTTGACAACAGCGGCCGGCACGCCTTCTCCATCCCCGCCGGTGTGACCGACGTGGCGCCGGGTGCCTTTGCCTACAGCCGCTTAGAGAGCATCACTATCGGCGGTGACGTGGAGACTATCGGCGCGGGAGCATTTGAGGGAGCCGACGACTTGCGCTACATTGACGCCACCGGTGCCGACGCGCTCGCCACCGGCACTGTAGTGCGGCGCAACGATGCCGATAATGCCTTCTACGGCATGAACCCGCTCACACTGGTCTTCATGCCCGAGAGTGCTACCGACGACAACTCGGAGCCTAATGTGGTGATTGGCGATATGGCAAACGACATGGTGCTCAATGAGGCGTGGGACTTCTACTCTCCGGTTGACATCACTGTGGTGAACAGCATCCAGTTCACTCGCACACTCACCAGCGATGTGGCTTATACCGGCGATGACACCGACATGAGCGGCGATGAGGCGAAGCAACTGGAGGAGGTGGCGCTGGGCTACACGGTCTATCAGCCCTACGACGTTGACCTGAGCGAGAGCGACAACGTGACAGTCTACGAGCCGCGCGAGGTGGCGACCGAGGGCGGCGTGACCACCATCACCTTTGTCGAAAAAGAGGACAAGCGCCTTGACTGCTACACGCCCTACTATGTGGTGGTCGACGATGGCACAGTCAGGCTTGATGCGGACGGCCCCACGATGATTTTCACCTCGTTCATCGAGTTCCCCACAGTGGTTGGCGGATATGAGTTCACCGGCACAGTTGAGGCTCTTGACAATGCCGCGGCAGCGGCTCGCGGAGCCTACATCCTGCAGAGCGATAATGTGTGGCACAAGGTGCCCGCCGGCGTGGAGGCGGCACGCATCCCGGCTTACCGCGCTTTCTTTGCCGCCACGGCCGCCAACAACGCTCCGGCACGACGCCTGTCCATGAGCCTGCAGGGCGGCGGCGAGACCACCGATGTCACCGTTATCCACGTCATTGACCACGACGGCGACGACCGCTACTTTGACCTGAACGGACGTCAGCTACCCGGCAAGCCGGATAGCGGCATATACATCCACCGCGGAGCCAAGCACATTGCCAAGTAATGACAAACCGGTTAGCCATGAGACGAATTGCTACAACCCTAATGCTGGTGGTCATCGCAGCGATGGCACACGCGGCGGCGCGCTACTCCATCACGGTGGAGCCCGCCGAGCACGGCAGTGTCGCCAGTGATGTCGCTCAAGCCGCAGCCGGAACCACCGTGTCACTCACGGTGACACCCGACGACGGCTATGAGTTGGCCACGCTGGCTGTTGAAGAACGTGTGACTACCGGCTCGCTTGACGATGATGAAGCCTGGGAACCGGCACGCGCGCCACGACGAGCAGCCATCGTGACAACCGATGCCGGCGGAGGTGTGTACACCTTTGTCATGCCTGATGTTGGTGTCAAGGTGCACGCGACATTCATCCATGTGCCGCTTGAGGTAGTGTGCCTCTACAACGAGATGGGTACGGCGATTGCTACGCCTGGGCGCGCTCGCCCGGGCGAGACTGTCACACTCTCGGCTCCCGATTGCCCTGGCTACACCTTCGACCGATTTGTGGTGATGTGCGGCGACACTGAGGTTGTCGTTAACGGCAACTCATTTGTCATGCCCGACGGCGAGGTGACGGTTGAGACGATTTACCTGCCACGCAACTATCATGTGGTGATTGAGGCAAGCGGACTGGGCGAAATTACGACCGAGAGCAATGTGGTGCCGGTGGGCTCAACGGTGGTGCTCACCATCGTGCCTGTCAGCGGCTATACCGTCAAGGAGGTCACTGTCGAGGAGGTGCAGGTGGTGGACGGCACACTCGACGACGACAATGACGCTTGGGAACCGGCGCGAGCACCGGCTCGTGCCCCTGCCGGCATTGAAGTCACGTGCCACGACTGGAGCACCTACTCGTTTGTCATGCCGCCCTATCACGTGCGCGTACTCACCAGCTTCGCTGCAGGGCCGGTCACCGCGGTGGACAGCGTGCCAGTAGACCCCGTGCAGAACGATGCCCCGTGCTACAACATCCACGGCCAGCGCGTGGGCAGCGACTACCGTGGCATCGTCATCCAGGGCGGCACCAAGCGCCTGCGCCTCCTCCGCCACCCGTGAGTGCACGTTGGTGCGGCTCACCCATGCACCAACCCTGTTTCGTGAGTCCAGCCTTTGTCAAAGTGTCGAAAGTGGCAAAATATTCACATGTTTCGACACTTTATAAGGATAGCTTGTACCATAACTACATCGGGTGGGTGGTGAGATACTCAGAGGAGTATCTCACCACCCACCCGACGTCATGTGCGTATTGTGTGATGTTCAATATATCAGTATCTCACCACTTTGCCTTCGTGAATATAGAGGGTACCGGAGGTCGGATGGCTGACAGGACGGCCTTGCAGGTCGTAATAACGTGCATCAACAGCATGATTAACCTTCACATCGTTTACGCCGCTATATTTCCATTGCGCCGCGCCCTCATGCACATCGCCATACTCACTCATTGAATATAAACCAACCACATCATGATTTACACTGGTGGGTGAGACTAAAAATGGTGATATCAGGTCTCCATGGTCATAACTGTTGATGCCGATGCCCTCAATAAGCTGACACTTGGGCAAATCAACTGATGGGTCATAGAAATTGAGAGTTCGTACACGACGAGCTATGCCGGCATAGACATCGGTACTCTCATCTATTCCGTAAGACGGAGCAAGCCCCGAGTTCTCATACGGTGACATCACATCATCAAAATCGTATATCAACACTTCGCCACTGCTCACACCCTGCTCTGATGCCAACTGGGTATAATAATCGGCCTCGTAGGTCGCGATATTCTCATCAAACGTCTGCGAGACGTAGTTGGGATTCAGCAGGCTATACACCTTTGCTCCTTCTTGACGAACAAAGGCTCGTGGCTCGACGTCGCTGAGGTCGGAGGGGAGACCGGTCATCGCCTCATCATGCGCAATTCGATATAGGCAGGTATAAGTCACGTCACCGATCTTGCGCTCGCCCTTGAAGAACTCATCGTACATTGATTCGGTTACACTCTCATCGTCATGATGTTGCACCCTAAAAGTCCACACGACACCTTGACGGACAAGGCGCGCCACGTCCTCAAAGGCTTCGCCCCTGTAAATCACCTTGCCATTTTCCACCACATGACTGAGTCCGATTTTCATGAGTGTTCCAAACGGGCTTGTTATGGTACCGTACCAGCCGTCAAAACCGATGCCCTCGACAATCTTGCCACCCTCATAGAGGAAGCAGTTGCGCGCCACACCGTCCACCGTCGCCACAGTCTTCCCCTGATAAGCGTGACCGGGATAGAGGTTCTCAAATTCGGTCACACCCTCGGTCGCTTTACCGGTGAAGTTGTATAACACCTTCGTGTCAACACTCATGCCCTTTAAAAATCGCACGCAGCCATAGTACGGGCTCATAGTATTCGTCTCATCCACTAAGGGGTAAGGGAACATGTCACCCTGGACGAGCGGGGTCACATCCTGTCGCAGTTCAAACCTCACCTCGCCGGCAGGGCCCGTGGCATCAGTGTAGTTAACCGCTGTGAAGGGAGTGAACATTTTCAACCCTGTGCTCTCTTCCATGTGGTTGATATAATACCAGGTCACATTAGGTCGCACCAATGGTAAATACTCAGCCGCCATCATTGATTCACCGATTAACATCATCGCTGCAATCAGCAAAAAAATACGTTTCATAATATTTAAATTTTAATTATAATCACAATCATCGTTTGAATAAAAAATTGCATGAGAATCAACTATTTACTTTTTTTTGTTTCCATTACGAAACAGGCCACCAGTCCATAGGTGATGGTGGGGCGGATCCATATTTCCGTGAGCAGATAGTTGGTGTATTCGTTTATTGGTTCAATATAGATGTCGTAGTTGTAAAGTACAGCTATGGCCGTATCTATGATGCAGATCATCCACAGGTTGCCCTTGGTATAACTTCTCCAATCCTTGCGAGCGTAAAAGAAAGTGAGCATCAGGAGCAGCAGCACTGAGAGCGTGAGACACGCCAGGTGGAGGGGGTAATTAGCCAATGGGGGTGCAAAGAGAATGTCGCGCAGTAGTACCGTCATACCTAAACACACCGAGCACCAATAGTTGAACTGCTGTGTGGTGATGTGTCGGGAGTTGAAGAAGTACATCCATATCATCACCAAACAGGCCACGTAAAACAAGTTGAGGACTAATTCAGGCCACGCTTCTCCCAGTCCGAAATGGACAATGGCATAAAGCATGACGCCTACTGAGACCATTGCTGCTACGGCAGTAATGAC
>CAMHDX010000083.1 GCA_946183895.1 uncultured Porphyromonadaceae bacterium
AATCTCAAAGGTGTGTTGAGGCGCCGTGGTCCAAAAGTCGTTGTAGTCCAGCGAATTGTCCTTGCTCGCCAGTGGTGAATCGCTGATGATGCGGACGCTCATGAAGGGCACTCCCATCACATGGCACACTTGGGCAATCGCACCGCTCTCCATGTCGACGGCGAGCGCCTCGGGGTATTGTTGTTTGATCGCCAACGCTTTGTCAAGCGTGTCTACAAACCAGTCGCCCGAGCATATCAAGCCCACATGGGTGTCGGGAGACTGCGGCACACAGCCCAGCAACCGGTCATCCGCCTTGAAGTAATGCGGCAAGCCCTGCACATCGCCCAAGTCAATCTCGCTACCGCAGTACACGTCATGGTAAGCCACGCGGTCGCTGACGACCACGTCGCCCACCGCCACCTTGCTGTCGCCGGCGCCCGCCACACCGGTGTTGATGACCGCGTCCGGCTCGAACAATTGCATCATCAGCGTCGTGCCTATCGCGGCATTGACCTTGCCGATGCCACACTGCATCACAACGACATCAACATCACTAATAGTGCCGGTGATAAAGGTGAAGCCACGCTGCATGACATCCTGCCGCGCTTGTAACACATTCAACAACAGCGCGAGCTCATTGCTCATCGCCACAAGTATTCCGACCTTCATAAGTTGAGTAATCTTGATTTTTAATTAATAATGAGTGCAAAGATAAAAAAAATTGTCTAAATTTGCAATCAAAATTGCTAATCAC
Source organism: uncultured Porphyromonadaceae bacterium (assembly GCA_946183895.1). Taxonomy (GTDB): domain Bacteria; phylum Bacteroidota; class Bacteroidia; order Bacteroidales; family Muribaculaceae; genus Sodaliphilus. The sequence continues at coordinate 737 of CAMHDX010000083.1, forward strand.
TCATTCTCCGAAATATGACAACAGACCTTCAAGCCGAATTATTTCGTGACCTTAGCATAATAGCCGAAAACGAAAATCTGATGTTAAGGTTGATGAAATATGTCAAAAAACTGGCAAGCACCCAACAACAAGACGACTCTCGGTTGACAAAAGAAGAGTTCCTTGATCGCGTTGACAAAGCACGTCAAGGGCCATCAATTACATTTGACAGCGTTGACGATTTGGACCAGTACATCCGCAATCAGTACTGACAGCATACGGGCACTATGATGACAAGTAACTGTACCTTGCGGTAAATAAAAACGGTCGTGGCAATGAAGCGGTGGTGGTACATAGCGCGGCGCCTGCAGCCTGAGGGTCAAGCGGGCGTCATGGGCGACGGGGAGCGCACCGGCGGCTCGCCCGGTCGCATTGTCGCCGAGGCAACCATCGCGACCGCCCTGGCGATAATGATTGTGTCGCTGTGCGTGACCACGGGCTTCAAGCACGAGATTGAGCGCAAGCTCTACGGCCTGGTGCCGCACATCGAGGTGAGCAACGCGTTGATGCCCAGTGTGGGCGACAGTGCGCTGGTGGATATTCACGCCGTGACCGGTGCTATCAGCAGCGATGAGTATCTTGCCCACCATGTGCGCAGTGTGTCAGGCGAGTTGGTCAAGCCGATTATGCTCAAGACCGACGACAACTTTGAGGCGTTGCGCCTGCGGGCAGTTGATGGCAACTTTGACTGGCAGAGCATTGAGGGCTATCTGGTTGAGGGCACGATACCGTTGCGGACCGACACGATGTCGATTGTGGTATCGCGCCACATTGCCAACCGGTTGACACTGCATGCCGGCGAGCGCGTGATGGCGTACTTTGTGGGCGAGAACATCAAGGCGCGCCGATTGACCATAGCCGGAGTGTATGAGACGCAGCTTGACGCGTTTGACGATGTCACCGCGCTTGCGGGCAGGGCATTGGTCGAGCCTATAATGCGGGTTGACAGCAGCGCGTGCCACTCGATAGCCATTACAGTTGACGACCCCGCCATGAGCGAGCCGATAGCCTACAGCCTGTATTCGGCGCTGATGAGCGCCCCCGGCAATAGTGTTCAGTACTCGTTAGTGCCCGTCACGTTGAAGCACAGGCAGTTCTTCGCGTGGCTTGACATGCTTGACATGAACGTGACGGTGATTATCATCCTGATGTTAATAGTGAGTTGCTTTGCCGTGATATCCACATTGCTGATGATTGTGTTGCGTCGCACGTCAACCATCGGACTGCTCAAGGCGCTTGGAGCTCCCGACCGCGGTGTGAGAGCCGTGTTCATCTTCTTGACACTGAAGTCACTCGCGCGAGCCTTATTAATAGGCAACGTGCTGGGCTTGACGCTGGCTCTTGTGCAGCACCATTTCCACATCATACATTTGGACCCCGCGTCTTACTACATGAATAGTGTGCCGATTGAGATTTCGCCCATCGCGATAGTGCTGCTCAATGCGGGATTTATAGTCGTGTCATTGCTGTCGCTGCTGATACCGTCAATGGCAGTGACGCGCGTGTCGCCGGCGACCTCGATGCGCGTCGAGTAGCGCCCCATGTGCCCGTGGCGATGGCACACTCTTTGCAGAAAGGTTGACGATAACACGTCCGGCGCGTGACAAGGCAAAGCAACAAGCCGTTGCAACAGTTGCCGGACTAAATTAGAGTTAACACAATGGATAACAACAACATATACAACTCACAAGCCGCGGGCAGTCGGTGGAACTTGCCTGTGGTTGATGCCTTTGATACCGAGGAAGACGATGATGTGGGCAGTCGCGAATCACTGCGCCGCAAGTCGTCATCACGACAAAATGGCATGCGACAAAATGACACACCCATCGAGACCGGCACTCCCGCCCTCGACAAGTATGGCAAGGACATTACCACACTCGCTCGTCACGACAAGTTAGACCCCGTTGTCGGTCGCGATGATGAGATAGAGCGGTTAGCGCAGATATTGAGCCGGCGCAAGAAGAACAATCCCGTGCTGGTGGGCGAACCCGGAGTGGGCAAGAGCGCCATCATTGAGGGGCTCGCCCTGCGCATCGTGGAGCGCCAGGTGCCTCACGTGCTGTTGGGCAAACGCATCATCGCCCTTGATATGGCGAGCATCGTTGCCGGCACGAAGTATCGCGGCCAGTTTGAGGAGCGCATCAAGGCGGTTATTGACGAGGCGACCGAGCATCGCGAGGTAATCCTGTTTATTGACGAAATTCACAACATCGTGGGGGCAGGCAACGCCGAGGGCAGCATGGATGCCGCCAATCTGCTCAAGCCGGCCCTGGCGCGTGGCGAGTTGCAATGCATCGGCTCCACCACGCTTGACGAGTACCGCAAGAGCATCGAGAAGGACGGTGCGCTGGAGCGCCGATTCCAGAAGGTGATGGTCGAGCCCACCACCCCCGAGCAGACGTTGGAAATTCTGCGCCGCGTCAAGCCACTCTATGAGCAGCATCACTCGGTGAGTTACACCACCGAGGCCCTTGAGGCATGCGTGTCGCTCACCGACCGCTATGTCGCCGACCGTCACTTCCCTGACAAAGCACTCGACGCGCTTGACGAGGCCGGTTCACGTGCTCGCATCACTCGCGTTGCAATGCCGCCTGAGATTCAGGCGATGGAAAAGGAATTATCCGAGGCTCATCACAACAAGCTCGAAGCGGTCAAGAAGCACGACTTTGACAGCGCCGCCTACTATCGTGACCGCCAGGACGAGCTGACACGCCTGATAGATGCCAAGCGTGCCGAGCTGCAGCGCACCGAGCAAGAGCAGCGTGTCACCGTCACCGACGAGGACGTGGCGGCAGTGGTTGCGATGATGACCGGTGTTCCGACCAGCCGCGTTGCAATGAACGAGGGCCTGCGGTTGCTGGATATGGACAAGACGCTCAAGGAGCAAGTGATAGGTCAAGACGAAGCCATTGACAAGATTGCGCGCGCGATACGCCGCAACCGCGCCGGGCTGCGCGACCCGGGGCGACCCATCGGCTCATTCATGTTCCTGGGTCCCACCGGTGTGGGCAAAACATTGCTAGCCAAGCGCCTTGCAGAGTACCTGTTCAATAGCGAGGACGCGCTCATTCGCATTGACATGAGCGAATACATGGAGAAGTTCAACGTGTCACGCCTGGTGGGTGCGCCTCCGGGCTATGTGGGGTATGACGAGGGCGGTCAACTGTCCGAGAAGGTGCGCCGTCACCCCTACAGCGTGGTCTTGTTTGACGAGATTGAGAAGGCCCATCCCGATGTGTTCAACATGCTACTGCAAGTGCTTGACGAGGGCTGCCTGACCGACAGTGTGGGCAGACGCGTGAGCTTCCGCAACACGATTGTGATCATGACCAGTAATATAGGTACGCGCGAGTTGAAGGACTTCGGTGCCGGCATCGGTTATCACGCGCCCACTGTAGACAAGGAGCGCAGCGATGCCGTGATACGCAAAGCGCTGAACAAGAAGTTCTCGCCCGAATTCCTCAACCGAGTTGACGAGATTATCACCTTCTCGCCGCTGGACCGCGAGCACATCTCCAAGATTATCGACATTGAGTTGCGCGCCTTCATGACCCGCGCCAGTGAAGTCGGCTTGTCGCTTGAGATAACCGATGCCGCCCGCGATGTGGTGATTGACGAGGGCTATGACGCTCAATACGGCGCACGTCCGCTACGCAGGGCGTTGCAATCGTTGATTGAGGACCCGCTCAGCGAGTTAATCCTGCAATCAGCCACGGCAAGTGGCGACACGGTGGTCATTGACGCGATTGATGGGCACATCACCGTGAGCAAGCAGTCAAAGCAAGTCGTGAGCGCAACCGGCGACAACTGACACGCCGGCGACACTAAATCAAAATGTGAACATTAAAAACTCAAAAAACACTAACAATATGGCAAAAGGAACAATTGGGGTAACAACAACTAATATTTTCCCCGTCATCAAGAAGTTTCTATACAGCGATCATGAGATCTTCTTGCGCGAGCTGGTGTCGAACGCTGTCGACGCCACTCAAAAGCTCAAGACGCTTGCCCTGGCAGGCGAGTTTAACGATTCAACCGATGGACTGGGTGTGAGCGTGACCGTTGACAAGGAGGCCGGCACACTGACAGTGAGCGACCACGGCATAGGCATGACAGCCGACGACGTTGACCGCTACATCAACCAGATAGCCTTCTCGGGCGCCGAGGAATTCTTGAACAAATACAAGGACAACGCGGCTCAAATCATCGGCCACTTCGGCCTGGGCTTCTACAGCGCCTTCATGGTGGCAGACAAGGTTGAGATACACACCCTCAGTTACAAGCCCGACGCCAAGGGCGTGTGCTGGACGTGCGACGGCTCGCCCGAGTTCGAGATGGACGAGTGTGACAAGGCAGAGCGCGGCACCGACATCATTTTGCACATTGCCGAGGACGAGAAAGAATTCCTGGAGGACAGTCGCATCGAAGCATTGCTGCGCAAGTATTGCCGCTTCCTGCCCGTGCCCATCGTGTTTGGCAAGAAGAAAGAGTGGAAGGACGGCAAGCAGGTCGAGACCGATGAGGACAACGTGATCAACGATGTTGAGCCCCTGTGGACCCGCAAGCCCGCCGACCTCACCGACGAAGACTACCTCAACTTTTACCGGGCAATCCAGCCCATGCAGGAGGACCCGCTCTTCTGGATTCACCTCAACGTGGATTACCCGTTCACGCTGACAGGTATATTGTACTTCCCCAAGATCAAGAACAATCTCGACATCCGCAAGGACCGCATCCAGCTCTATTGCAACCAGGTGTATGTCACCGATA
>CAMHDX010000084.1 GCA_946183895.1 uncultured Porphyromonadaceae bacterium
ACATTGACGTGATAGGAGCCGCGGCGGGCGTTCTCCTGCGCTTGACGACGCACCTCCTGCACCTCGTTGTACTGTTCCTGCTCGGTGAGGGCGGCTTGGGCGGTTTCTTGAGCATCATCGCGCTCGTCGTCGCGCTCGCCATCGGCTTGCGAGGGCTGCTTGGGCACGGGCACCTTTACGCGCTTGGTGGTCACCACGCTCAGCACCTGACCGCGGCGCACCTTCTTGTTGCGCTTGAGCGCCGGATTCATGTTGATGAGCTGCTGCTGGGTCATGGCGTAGGACTTGGCGATTGTGCCCAGCGTCTCGCCACGGCGCACATGGTGCTTGGCGGTCTTGGTCTCGGTGCGCCAGGTGTACTCCACGTCGTCTTCGTCGTCGCTCTTGGTCGTGCCGCCGGGCTCGACGGTGGGACGGTGATTGTAGCGGCTGGCGTTGTAGGCGAGGATGCTGTCTTCGCTCATGATGTAGCTGCCCACTTGCTGCGAGGGCAGTATCAACGTGCACTCGTAGCTGTTGCCGGGTATCATGTTGGTGCGGTACTGCGGATTGAGCACCTGCAACTCCTCGATGGGGATGTCGAGCACGTGGCAGATTTGGTCAAAGTGGACGTCCTTGTTGATGTGCAGGGTGTCGACCACCAGCGGCTTCTTCATCAGCGCGGGCTTGATGCCGTGCTTGCCGTAGTAGTTCATCACGTAGCACGCCGCGATAAAGCAGGGCACATAGCCGCGCGTCTCCTTGGGCAGGTAGTAGTAGATATCCCAAAAGTCGCCGCCGCCGGCGCGCTTGAGTGCCTTGTTGACATTGCCGGGGCCGCAGTTGTAGGCGGCGATGGCGAGCGACCAGTCGTTGTAGATGCTGTGCAGGTCCTTGAGGTAGCGGGCCGCCGCTTCGCTCGACTTGAACGGCTCGCGGCGCTCGTCAACGCGCGAGTCGAAGCGCAGGCCCAGGCCCTCGCCGGTGCCTACCATGAACTGCCACAGGCCCGCCGCTCCCACTCGCGAGGTGGCACTCGGGTCCATAGCACTCTCAATCACCGGCAGATACTTGAGCTCGATGGGCAAGCCTTCCTTCTCGAGCGCCTGCTCAAAGATGGGCATATAGTAGTGGCTCATACCCAACATCTGCTCCACCAGGCGGGGCTTCTTGTTGACGTATAGCTCGATGTATTGCTTTACAATATTGTTAAACGGCATCTCTATCACCGTGGGCAACGCTTGCAACCGCTTGATGTACTCGGCATCGCTGGTCTTGCCGCTACCCTTGACTATCAGGTCGTCGTCAATCTCAACATAGTTGCGCAGATACCAGTTGTGCATCATCTTCTGGGTGTCGGTCTCGTAGCTCTCGGGCGGCACAATCTCGCTGTCGGTGATGCTGCGCTTGAGCGACAGGATGTTGTCCTTGGCGGTGGCGGGCGCCACGAGGCATGCCGCCGCGGTTATTATTGCAAGTAATCGGTTGAAACTCATTATGTTGTTTACTTTATTGCAGTGTTAAACGTCAAGTGTTAATTGTCTGTCAAAATGTTATGGCACATTGCACAGCCGGCGTGGGCAACCTGCCCGCGCCCACCATAGCGGTGGTCTCGATGGTGCCGGGCCGCACGTCGAGCGAGAGGTCGGGCGAGATGTCAAAGTGGGATAGCGACGCGTCAACGTAGGCGTCGACCACATTGATGAGGTACACCGCCACGAGGCCAAAGATGCAGATGTCGCGGTAGCGCCGGTAGTAGTCGCGCTTGTTCTTCATCACGTTCTGCACCCAGTCCATGTTCAGGTCGCTCTCCTTGACCGTGGGGGCGAAGAAGTTCATGTAGCTGCGCGTGTTGGGGTCGTCGTCCATCGCGTCGCGATAGCCGCGGCTGTAGTCCTGCAGCATGCGGTTGTTCCACGATGTGCCGTAACTCAAGCCCACAAAGGCGCCGACGATGATGGGCAGCTTCCAGTAACGCCGGTTGTATATTTGCCCCAGACCGGGACACAACACCGAGAGCCACATGGCGCGCGTGGGGTCGGGGTTGAACACCTTGATGGGCGCCGGTGTCGCCACGGTGTCGACCACGAGGGTGAGCCCCTCGAGCATGGCGATGCTATCGGCGGGCATGTCGAGCAAGAGGGTGTCGCCCTCGATGTTGACAACACGCACACCACGGCCGCCCTCGGGCGACGCGGGCTTGAGGGCATGACGCTCGTGGCGCAGGCTACGCACCGTGTCGGCACCCACGCTGTCGGGCACGAGGGTGTCCGACGCGAGTACCGGCATCACACATGCCATCGCCATTATCGCCATCATCAATATCCCTCTCATGAACCTGCCTCGTTACTCTTGATCTGGTCAAAGATGGTAATGATGTGTTGCAGTTGCTCCTCGTTCTGGAAGGGGAAGGTGATTTTGCCCTTGCCGGCATCATTACACGAGAACTTCACCGGCACACCGAAGGACTTGGACAGGTGCTTCTGGAATACGTCGTAGTCCTTGCTGCGCGCGTGGCGCGGCGGCACTCCGGGCGTGGGCTTGCCGGCGAGGTACGCCTCTTGATACTGCTTGGCGAGGGCTTCGACCTCGCGCACCGACAGGCCGCGCTTGAGTATCTCCTTGTAGAGCTTGAGCTGCAGCGAGGGGTTGTCAATCGACAGCAGCGAGCGGGCGTGCCCCATGTCGACCACGCGGTTTTGCAGGCCCAGCTGCACCTCGGCGGGCAGCTTGAGCAACCTCAGGAAGTTGGCTATGGTGGTGCGCTTCTTGCCGATGCGCTCGCTCAGGCGCTCCTGCGTCAGGCCGTACTGGTCGAGCAGCTTGCGGAACGCCAGGGCAATCTCGATGGCGTTGAGGTCCTCGCGCTGAATGTTCTCGATGAGGGCCATCTCGGTCATCTCGACATCATCGGCGGTGCGCACATACGCGGGTACGCTATCCAGCCCTGCCAGCTTGGCTGCCCGGTAGCGGCGCTCACCAGAGATGATCTGGTAGGTGTCGCCGGGCATCGAGCGCAACGTCAGCGGCTGGATGATGCCCAGCTCGCGTATTGAGGTCGCCAACTCCTCGAGCGCGGTCTCGTCGAACGACGTGCGCGGCTGCTCGGGGTTGGGCGAAATCTTGTCAATGGGTATAGCGTTGATAGCGCGCGAACCTCCGGTTTGCACATCCTCCATCGAGATGAGAGAATCCAGGCCGCGGCCTAATGCGTTACGTTTCATTGTCTTAGTTCTTTTTGATGAGTTCCTTGGCGAGTTGCATGTGGGAGGTGGCGCCGCGACTGCTGGGGTCGTACAGAATTGCGGGCAGACCGTGACTGGGAGCCTCGCTCAAGCGGATGTTGCGCGGAATCACCGTGTTGAACACCAACTCGGCAAAGTGGCTCTTGAGCTCCTCGTAGATTTGGTTGGCGAGACGCAGGCGCGCGTCGTACATCGTGAGCAGAAATCCCTCAATGCGCAACGAGGGGTTCAGACGACTCTTGATGATGCGTATTGTGTTGAGCAACTTGCTGATGCCCTCCAGCGCGAAGTACTCGGCCTGCACCGGAATAATCACGCTGTCGGCGGCTGTCAGGGCGTTGACGGTGATCAGACCCAACGAGGGGCTGCAGTCAATCAGGACGTAGTCATACAAGTCCTTGACACCCTCGATGGCGCGCAACAAAGCGCGCTCGCGGTCGTCCTTGTTGATCAGCTCCAACTCGGCGCCCACCAGGTCAATGCGCGAACCCAGCACCATGAGGTTGTCGACGCAGGTTTTCACCGCCGCCTCCCGGGCGGGATAAGCATCAACCAGGCACTCATAGATTGACGCGGTCATCGTCTTGGGGTCGACACCCAGACCCGAGGTCGCGTTGGCCTGCGGGTCGGCGTCTATCAGGAGCACACGCTTGCCAAGCATCGCCAGCGACGCGCTCAGGTTAATGGCGGTCGTGGTCTTGCCCACTCCGCCCTTTTGATTGGCTATTGCTATTGTTTTTCCCATATATTGCTTTTTTATACCATTGTATACCCACAGTGGAGTGGGCGCTGAACAGGCAGCGACATGCCACAACATGCCGACCTGCTGCTTTTGTGCCACGCACCGCACCCGTGGAGGCCACCGATGCTGATTGTTTCACGCTACAAAGTAAATACATTTAAATCAAACTTCAAGCAAAAACCACGTTAAAATCAATTAATTGTGGATAACTTGCCTTAACCGCCCGAGGGGTGTGGATAACTTTTCGTGAAACATTCGCCGCCCCACCCCACCCCACTGGCGCCGCACGCAGCAACAACCGCCGCCCGCAGCCGCCCGCTTGAGCAGCACAGTGGAGCCGGATGTATCAAAACCCCTAACGGGGTGGCCCGGGCATAGGCAGGGGTGTAAACCGTAGTGTGTCAGTCCACCCACACAATCCTTAGTCCAGTTAGGAGCGTCAGACTTCTCGCCCATGCCTACATTCTGCCGCCCCTAACGGGGCTATAATTGATTTTGGTGCTGGTGTACAGGGGTTTACACCCCTGCCTAAGCCCTTTTCACCCCTAACGGGGTTCTTTGGTTATGACCATTGCGGTTTTACATGAATTCACGTTAGTTTTACGCATTTAACGTGATGCATCGTGAATCAAAACTAATCTCTACGGCGATAGCCGTTGTTAGCTGTTTAACAGTGCCGATACTTCAGCACTGTGGGGTACACGCAACACTAATCTCTACGGCGATAGCTGTAGGACATCGCGGTGATGGCTACTGCCGGCTATGGCGCGCCACCACCACGGCACATCTAACGACGTGCCATATCGTGGCACGACCTTAGCACACACTGCCAAGTCTTGCGACTTGTCTCTCGCTGATGTAATATGGAGTTCTATCTCAAACACAGTTTTTTTTGCAAATGACCCCAAAATTTCGCTCTATATGCCGTTTTACTTATAATTTTGGAGTAAATACGGGTCAAAAAGTGATAAATTTCGACTAACTTTTTAAATAAATCGCTCAAAAATGAAAAATTCCGCATCTGTTTGCCTATATAATTATGTTAATTTGGTTAACATATCGCTACTATTTTCGGGTAGTATTTGTTAATCGTAAGTTAAAAGTGAAAATTTTCATGATTTTTTTGACGTTTTTCTATTGCATATTAAAAAATGGTTGTAACTTTGCATCGGTTTTCATGGTATTAGTTTTTAAGGTTAGTAGTCATGGAAACGCGTCGAGAGACGCTTCCATGTACTTGAAAGATTGTTTTAAGGTTTATGTTTAATGGTACACAACCGAATGGTTAGTTAAGCAATCCCCGACGTGAGTCGAGGATTTTTTTTTGCACCTACACACCTATCCCAAGTTTCACTCCATTCAAAAAAAATAAGAATAACGAATTGACCAAGTGCCGCCACCGCCGTTGAGTGCTCGGCGGTAGTGGCGCGAATTATACGCCTTTGGCGTGCCCGTAGCCCCGAATGCTGCGCTCAGGCGGCCTCGGCGCGGGTGGTATTGACCAGGTTGGTGATCTGGCTCATCACGAGCCACAACATCACGCAGGCGACAGCAAAGGCGAAGATGTCGCCAAT
>CAMHDX010000085.1 GCA_946183895.1 uncultured Porphyromonadaceae bacterium
GGCACGTCGGGCTTGAGGCCCAACTGCTCGCGTGCCTGGGCTGCGCTGGCGTGACACTCGAGCAGCGACTGGCGCACGGGGTTGCCGGTTAGCACAATGCGGTCAGCGGGGAAGAACCGCTCCATGCCCTCGTATGCCACACATATCTTCAGCGCCTTGTCGGCAAGCATCTTGTTGGTCACGCCGGCGTAGGAGTTTTGCTCCTGCAGCAGGGTCTTGATGCCGCACCACTGTGCCACCTTGAGCGCCGCCAGGCTGGCGTAGCCGCCCACACCGATGGCGATGTCGGGCTTGAAGGTCTTGATGGTGCGCCATGCGCGCCACAGGCTCACGGGAATTTGCCACAACAGCGGCACGTTGGACAGTAGCTTGCCACGCTGCAGGCCGCGATTGATGGGCAGACCCACGATGTCATATCCAGCCGCCGGCACCTTGGTCATCTCGATTTTGCCTATCGAGCCCACAAACTGTATCTCGGCTTGGGGATCGCGACGGCGCAACTCCTCGGCAATCGACATTGCCGGGAACAGATGACCGCCGGTTCCACCGCCACTAATCAGGTATCTCATAGTCAATGATTTTTAGTTAGATAGTCCTTTTTAAAGTTGTCAGCAATGTGGGGTTACTTCCACGTGTTCTTGGGCAACAGTTGGTAGGGGTTCTCGGCGTCAAGGCCGTCGGGCAGGGTGCTGGTTTCCACCTTGGTGCCCTCGGCCGAATAGTTGGTTATCGTGCGGCTCACGCTCAGCATTACGCCAAAGGCGATGCTCATCACCAGGGTTGCCGTGCCGCCCTTGGAAATGAGTGGCAACGGCTGGCCCGACACTGGGAACACGCCCACGTTGATGGCGATGTGGATGAGCGCCTGCAGCGTTATCAGTGACGCCATGCCCATGATGAGCAATGCCGGCAGGATGCGGCGCGAGCGGCGCACAATGATGCCCGCGCGAGCCAGTAGACCCAGGTAGAGCAGCAACACGAAGCAGCCGCCTATCAGGCCTGTCTCCTCGATGATGATTGAGAAGATATAGTCGCTGAAGGCGAGCGGCAACCGACTGCACTCGCGGGAGTTGCCCAGTCCCACACCGGTGATGCCGCCGTGTGCAATCGCCATGCGCGAGAATTGCTCTTGCTGGTTCTTGCTGCCGATGGGCTGGTTGATCAGGTCCTCGCTGTTCATCCAGCGGTCGATGCGCGCCGCCACAGTGCCGAAGCGGCCCCAGTTGGACACGTTCTTGTCGGTGGGCATGATGGTGTCCAGGCCCTCGGGCAGGGTGATGGGATTGCCCTCAAAGTCGCGCATCACCTGCTCTTGCTTGGCCTTGAGCGCCTGCTCCTTGCTGTCGTTGTTGTGCTTGATTATCATGAAGATGCCGCCCAGCACCGCGTACACCATGATGATGTACACAATGCGCTTGAGCCCCACGCCGCCAATGAGCATCATGATGATGCTGATGCCCATCAGCAACGCGGTGTTCGAGAAGCCGTTCTTGATGAGCAGACCGCTATAGATGGCTACCGCCACACCACACATCACCACGCCCTTGCTACCGGCGCCGTTGCCGGTTTGGCTCTTGGCGAGAATGTAAGCCAGCAGGGTGACAATGGACAGCTTGGCGAGCTCGGCGGGCATGAACGACACCCCGGCGATGTAGATCGCGCGTTGGGCGTCATTGATTTCTTTGCCGAAGAACATCACCCATACCAGCGAGATGACTGTCACAAGCGCCAAGCCGGGTATCATGCTGTAGAGAAACTTGGGACTGTCGTAGTCCATGCGGCTGATGTACACCACCAGGCCGGCTCCCATTACCAGGAAGATTAATTGCTTGATTAGCGGCATGTAGATGCCCTGAGAGGCAATCTCGCGGCTGCTTGCCGTGTACGACTCAATGATGCTGATGACAATCAGACTGAGGTAGATGCCCCAGATGTAGAGGTCGCCCCATCGCGCGGCGCGCTCGTTGCCGGTTTCGGTAGGTTCTGCCATGGCGACTTGATTTATAATGCGTTGACTTGTTGCTTGAATTGACGGCCGCGGTCCTCGTAGGAGGTGAAGAGGTCGAAGCTGGCGCAGCACGGCGACAGCAGCACGGTCATACCCTCGCTCGCCAGGTCGTTGCACCGGGCGACAGCCTCGGCCATCGAGCGCGCGTCGACCACGGTGGGCACCATGCCGTCAAAGAAGGCGTGCAACTTGCTGTTGTCCACACCCAGGCACACGATAGCCTTGACCTTGTCGCGCACCAGCGAGGCAATCTCGCTGTAGTCGTTGCCCTTGTCCTTGCCGCCCAGGATGAGCACCAGCGGCTGGGTCATGCTGCCCAGCGCGTAGTAGGTGCTGTTGACGTTAGTCGCCTTGCTGTCGTTAATCCAGGTCACGCCGTCCTTGACGCGCACCCGCTCTAGGCGGTGCTCAACGCCGGGGAATGTGGACAGCGCCTGCTTGATTTGCTCAACGTCCACACCACACACTGTCGCCGCCATGGCGGCCGCCATCGAGTTGTACAGGTTGTGAATGCCGCGCAGCGACAGCGCGCTCACGGGCATGGACCACTCGCGGCCGCCGGCTGCGATGTGCATCACCTGCCCGGCGTCTTGCCATGCGGCGCACCGGTCGTCATCACGGTCGGTAAACCTCAGCGCTGTCGCGCCCACGCTCTTGCCCACCAGGTGCTTGGCAATTACGGGGTCGTCGGCCCAATAAATGAACGTGTCGGCAGCGCTCTGGTTTTGGATAATGCGCATCTTTGCCTCGGCATAGTTGTCCATCGAGTGGTCGTAGCGGTCCAGGTGGTCGGGCGTGATGTTGAGCAGGATGGCGATGTCACACTTGAAGCGGTACATGTTGTCCAGCTGGAAGCTGCTCAACTCCACCACGTACACGTCATGGGGCTCCTCGGCGACTTGCAGGGCGAGGCTGTTACCCACGTTGCCGGCAAGACCGGCGTCAATGCCGGCGCTGCACAGGATGTGGTGCGTGAGCAACGTGGTGGTCGTCTTGCCGTTGCTGCCGGTGATGCACACCATCTTTGAGGCGGTATATCGGCCCGCAAACTCGATCTCGCTTATCACGGGGATGCCGCGCTCCACGGCCCTGACAATGAGCGGAGCTGTTAGCGGGATGCCGGGGCTCTTGACTATCTCGTCGGCTTGCAGGATGCGCTCCACGCTGTGATGCCCTTCCTCGTAGGCTATGCCGTGGGCCTCCAACATTGCCTTGTACTTATCCTTGATGGCGCCGCTGTCGCTCAACAGCACGTCACATCCTACCTTTTGTGCCAGGATGGCTGAGCCCACTCCGCTCTCGCCGCCACCAAGCACTGCTATAAACTTGTTTGCCATATTTTTTTTAGTTATTTTTTCGACTTGTTATTAAAGCCCCCAAAATTACAAAATTTATCGGAATAATTTACATTCAAAAATTTACATTTGTTTGCACTCCGAACATTGCAACCGCGGCAAACCACCAATATACCGATGTTTTGCCGCGATTGTGAAAAAATGCAAAATATTTGCAACCGTAAATCGTCCCTTATCTCACCTTGAGCGTGACAAAGGTCAGCACGGCGAGCATGATGGCTATCAAAAAGATGCGCATCACGAACTTCTCCTCGGCCATGGGTTTGAGTGGTTTCTTGATGATGTAGTCCCACGTGGGCTTTGCCTTCCAGATGAAGTGGTGGTGCAGCGGAGCCATGCGGAACAGGCGTATGTCCTTCATCTTGTGCTCGATGTTCCACTTGCGCACCTCCACCTGCAGGATGTCGGACAATGCCCACACCACAAACAGTCCGCACAGCAGCGGCAACAGCCACTCCTTGCGTATCAGTAGCGCGAACACCGCTATCGCGCCGCCCAGCATCAGGCTGCCGGTGTCGCCCATGAACACCTCGGCGGGGTGGAAGTTGTACCACAAGAATCCCACCGTGGCGCCGATAAACGCCGCGGCGTACACCACCAGCTCGCCGCTGTCGGGAATGTACATGATGTTGAGATAGCCGGCATAAATCACGTTGCCACCCAGGTAGCACATGATGGCGAGCGCTATCATGTTGATGGCGCACACTCCGGTGGCTTGGCCGTCAATGCCGTCAACCAGGTTGGCGCCATTGCTCACCGCGGTGACTACAAAGATTGCCACCAGCGCGAACAGCACCCAGCCCAGCGTCACGGCGTGCTCGCCTGCCCACTTGAAGAAGTAGCTGTAGTTGAAGTTGTGGTTCTTGACAAACGGGATGGTGCTCGACGGGGCTTTCACCGCTTGGGTCTTGTGAACGACCTCGGTCTCGGCACCGGCCTTCTCAATGCTCACATTCTCGTGCATCACTATGGCGGGGCTCAGGTACATGGTCGCTGCCACTATCAGGCCCAGTCCCACCTGGGCGATGATCTTGTAACGGCCCTTGATGCCTTCCTTGTGGTGGTTGAACACCTTGTCGTAGTCGTCGGCAAGGCCGAGCACACCGCACCACACAGTGGTGACGAGCATCAGCAGCATGTACACGTTGTCCAGCTTGCCCAGCAGTAGACACGGCACCAGAATTGAAATCAAGATGATGATGCCGCCCATGGTGGGTGTGCCGCTCTTCTCCGAGCTGCCGCCCATCGAGTCGGCGCGCTCCTCGTCGGCCATGCTGTTGCGCTTGAGCCAGTTGATGATGCCCTTGCCGATGTGGATGCTGATGAACAGCGACAACACCAGCGCAAAGCCCGAGCGGAATGTCAAGTAGTCGAACAGACGGGCTCCGGGGATGTCAAACTGCTCTAAATAGTGAAATAGGTGATATAACATAGCTATGTGTGATTGTGTCGTGATTACTTGATGTTTAACGCTTGGCGCAACTGCTCGCGGTCGTCAAAGTGGTGCTTGACGCCGTTAATCTCCTGGTAGGTTTCGTGGCCCTTGCCGGCGACAAGAATCACGTCGCCACGCCGGGCTATCGTGCAGGCTGTCTTGATGGCTTGGGCGCGGTCGGTGATGACCAGTGCCTCGCGTTGTTGCTCATCGGTCAGTCCGGCGAGCATCTGGCGCAGTATCTCGTCGGGGTCCTCGTCACGCGGATTGTCGCTGGTGAGCACGAGCTGGTCGCTGAGTCGGGCGGCGATTGCTGCCATCTGCGGTCGCTTGCCGGCATCGCGGTTGCCACCGCAACCGCACACCGTGATTACCCTGGCGGCACTGCCCTGAGGCAATGCGGCGCGGATGGTGGTCAACACGTTCTCGAGCGCATCGGGCGTGTGGGCATAGTCCACAATGCCCAGCACTCCGGTCTGGGGCGAGCGCAGCGTCTGGAACCTGCCGTTGACCGGCTGCAAGCCACTAAGGCTCACCACAACCTCGTCGCGGTCAAACCCCAGCAGCAGCGCCGTGCCGTACACCGCGAGCAGATTGTAGGCGTTGAAGTGGCCGCTCAGTAGCACTTCTACCTCGCGCCCGTCAATGAGCAATGTCATGCCGTCAAGGCGGCTCTCGACAACACGCGCCTTGTAGTCGGCAAG
>CAMHDX010000086.1 GCA_946183895.1 uncultured Porphyromonadaceae bacterium
CCTGACGTCACGTCAATCAAATCGAATGTGTGCGACTACCGCTACTGGATAGACAACAACATTGAGGAAGCCGTTGAAGGCACTATTGGCAGTGATGGCGTGGTGGTGCTTGACGCAATGCTCGAGGGGTTGACACCCGGCCTGCATACGATCAATGCCCGTGTCAAGGCTGATAACGGATTGTGGAGCGCGGTAGTCGCTCACCTGTTCATTGTCACTAACCCCGAGCTGGTGCGCGACCGCGTCATGACCGGCTATCGGTATTGGTTCAACACCGCAGTGCCCACACGCGTTGACATCTCCCCCACCGAGGAGGCACTTGCGTTGAGCGACATCATCATTCCGGTCGATAACGTCGTACCTAACGCTATCCACGATGGCTACACCCTGGATGTGGAGAGCGAGATGGTGACGGTGATTGACGATGTGTCCTTCGGCTTCCAGGTGGTCAACGCCGAGGACTTGGGCCAACCGGTCTACACAGTGCTGGAGGCATATCCGGTCGCCGTTGACCCGCAGGTGGAGTTGTTGAAACACAAGCAAGCCTATGAGTTCGAGGTTCCGGGTCATGGCGAGATTAGGGGCTTCCGCGTTGACAGCGTGACTGTCGGCTCCAATGTTTCGTTCGCTCTGACAGCTATCGGCGCGACGGTTGACTTCTTTGATGGCGACGGCAACCGTCTTGAGGCGAGCCGCAGCGAGGCTGACGGCACTGCGCTCTATCGCCTGCGTCCGCCCAAGGGTAGCGTCTACGCGATGGTGCACACAGTCACCGAGCCGGTAGCCTCGCTCACCGCGACGTGGCGCGTACAGATAATGGGCGACCTCAACGATGATGCCCGCATCAATGTGGGCGATGTCAATATCGCGCTCAATGACATTATCGCGACCGGCGGCACTACGCTTGACTACGATGTCAACGGTGATGGCACCGTCAATGTGGGTGATGTCAATTCCATCTTGAATATCATTATTGAAAACTCCAAGAAGGACTCCAAGTGGCGGCAATTGTTGCCCAAGGCCTGCTCTTGGTGAGAACACAAAGCAACTTCTCAATTAACCTTCGGTCCGATGCTCGCAGAATGCGAGCACCGGACCACTTTTTTCTAGAGGATATAGACAATATAGAGGATATAGACAATATAGAGGATATATAGGATCTAGACAATGAAAAAATCAAAGCAAGCTTTGCTTTTTCGCTCGGCTTGCACTACCTTTGGCTGGGGCCGAAGGTAGGCTTCGTTTCGGCAATGGCAAATGAAAATTGCCATTTTATTTGCCATTGCGCTCAACTTGCACTACCTTTGTGGTGGATTAGCGGTCAGGAGTGACCGCAGGTCCGGTGAGATTGATTTATAATATTGATAAATAAGAAGTTAACACAACGATGTCAGATTCGGGCGATGGCTTGAAACAACACCTGCTGGATTGTCGCTACCTGCGCATGGCGAGAATTTGGGCAGAGAATTCCTATTGTCAACGTCGACAAGTGGGCGCTATTCTCGTCAAGGATAACATGATTATCAGTGACGGGTACAATGGCACGCCTGTGGGCTTTGAGAATGTGTGTGAGGACGAGTATGGTCACACCAAGCCCTATGTCTTGCATGCCGAAGCCAATGCCATCACCAAGGTGGCTCGCAGCAACAACAGCAGTAACGGCTCAACGCTATATGTCACCGCCTCACCTTGCATTGAGTGCGCCAAGTTGATTATACAATCGGGCATAACGCGTGTGGTCTATGGCGAGACCTATCGCCTTGATGACGGCTTGCAACTATTGCGCCGTGCCGGCATCGAAGTTGAGTTGATTGACCTTGATAAAAAGCAGTCGTAGTCATGTCGCAACCTTCATCGTCATATAACAACAGGACCTGGATGATGTGGATGCCCATCATCATAGCGGTGGCTGTGGTGGCAGGCATTGTGATTGGGCGGCACTTCGCGTCGCCCGAGGTGGTCGCCAATAACGACCGCAAGCTCAACAGCATCCTCAACCTGATAGCTAACGACTATGTTGACACCACCAACATTGACGAGTTGGTCGAGATGTCGATTCCGCACATTCTGGCTAATTTGGACCCTCACACGTCCTACTTCAGCGCCGCCGACCTGCGCGCCGCCAATGAGGACCTGCAAGGCAGCTTCAGTGGCATAGGGTTGTCGTTCACGATGATGAACGACACCATCAGTGTGATTGAGATAATCTCGGGCGGTCCCGCCGAGAAAGTCGGCATCATGGCTGGCGACCGCATTGTGACCATCGATGACAGCACCTTTGTTGGCGCGTCCATCACGAGCAATGAGGTGATGAAACACCTGCGCGGTCCCCGCGGCTCGACAGTTAAGGTGGGAATCAAGCGCGAGACCAGCGACAAGATATTGCCGTTCACCATTGTGCGTGACAACATCACTGTGGAGTCGGTCGATGCCTACTACATGATTGACAACACCACAGGCTATGTCAAGGTCAACCAATTCGGGTCGCGCACCTACAACGAGTTCATCACCGCGTTGATGATACTGCGAGCCCATGGCGCCAAGCGCTACATCGTGGACCTGCGCGGCAACGGAGGCGGATACATGGAGATTGCTATTCTCATGGCGAACGAGTTCCTCAAGAGTGACTTGCTGATAGTGCAGACCAAGGGGCGCTACAAGCGCGACGAGAGCCAGGTGTGGAGCGACGGCACAGGGTCGTTCAGCGATGCCGAGTTGGTCGTGTTGATTGACGAGTACAGTGCCAGCGCGAGTGAGATTTTTGCCGGCGCGATGCAGGACAATGACCGCGGCTTGATTGTGGGTTGCCGGTCGTTTGGTAAGGGCCTGGTACAGAACCAATTCATCCTCGCCGACAGCAGTGCGCTGAGGTTGACAATCGCGCGCTACTACACCCCCAGCGGTCGTTGCATCCAGAAGGACTACAAGGGCGGCCATCAGGCCGACTATGAGCGGGAGCTCTACGACCGTTATCTGCGTGGCGAGTTGGATAGCCGTGACAGCATCAAATTTGATGCCTCCAAGATATTCCACACAACTACCGGACGCGAGGTGTATGGTGGCGGCGGCATCATGCCCGACATCTTTGTGCCGCGCGACACGGTGGGGGTGACCGGCTACTACATCGACGTGGTCAACCACGGGTTGCTCGCCAAGTACGCATTCGACTATGTCGACAAGCATCGAGCTCAACTCAACGCGATGACCGACTATAAGCAATTCCTGCGCACCGGTCCCAATGACCAGACGTTGATTGAGGACTTTGCCGCCTATGCCGGCAATGCCGGAGTGCCGCCGCGATGGTACTATATCAACAAGTCGCGCTCGTTGATCACCAATATGCTCAGGGCCCTGATTGCCCGCGACGTGTGGGGCAACTCAGCCTTCTACCCTATCTACAACCGCAATGACAAGACTGTGCAGGCTGCATTGAGGGCGCTCAACAAGCATCAGGCCTCATTCCCCATTATGCCCGATGAATGACAATCTGCGAGCCGACAAACGTCGCCTGCGCCTTGCCGTCAAGCAGGCAAAGCAGGCATTGAGCCCCGCCGAGATGCTCGGTGAAGCCGCGAGCGTGAGGCGACTGATTGAATCGTTGCCGGTGTGGCAACAGGCGGGGACCATCTTGCTCTATCACTCAATGAGCGATGAACTGCCCACCATCGAGATGATCGCTGAGTGGCAACGCCTGGGCAAACGCATTGTGCTGCCGCGCGTTGTGGACGATGGACTGGAACTCGCCGATGCGGCGTCCGGCATGGCTCAAGCGGGACGATACCGCATCCTTGAGCCTTGCGGACCGGCATTAGAACCGGACACTATCGACCTTGCCATCATTCCGGCGATAGCGGTGGACAAGGCGGGCAACCGGTTGGGTCGCGGCGGCGGATATTATGACCGACTGTTGCCTCAACTGCGCTGTGCCACCATTGCCGCGGTGCTCTCGTGCCAACTCGTGGACAAGGTGCCTACCGATAACCGCTATGACATGGGGGTCGACTATGTTGTCACCCAATCGGGATTGATACAAACCAAATAGCAACAACATGTATAACTCGCTGATTAAACACAACACGCGCCTTGGCGACATCCTGCTTGCGGACCCGCGGGCGCTGACCGTGATGGCGCGATTCGGCATCAAAATGGGTGTTGGCGACAACACCATAGCCGAGGTGTGCGACCGGCTGCACATCGACACCCTGATGCTGGTGACATTGCTCAACACGTTTATTCACGAAGACTACTACCCCGACCCCTATCTCGGGTTAATCAGCGTTGAGAGCGTCATTGACTACCTGCGCAAGACCAACGCGTACTACCTGCACTTCATGTTGCCGACAATCGAGCGGCACTTTGAATTGCTGCTCGCGCGCTCGGCCGATAAGGCGGGCAACCTGACGCTGATGCGCCAATACTTTGACAGCGCCAAGCGATTGTTGACCGACCGCATCAAGCATGACGACGAGGTTTGGTTTCCCGCCGTCCTTGCCAATAAGGGTTGCAGGATAGACCCCGATGATGTTGAGGACCGTGTGTCGGACTTGATGTCCATGTTTATCATTCATCTCAAGGGCGACTATGACCAGCAACTGGGCTATGCCGTTGTGTTGGCGTTGGCGGGACTGCGTGATGACTTGCACCAGAACAACCGCATCAGGGAGCGCATCCTCTCACCGCTATCCACTGCCAATAAGTGACGATGAAGTGCGCCAAGTTCGCCATCCTGCTGCACGACAGCCTGCATGCTATCGCCATGCGGCAACTGCTGGGGCACATCCCTGCGGCATCGTGTGCGATTATCAGTAGTGCCGCCGACATACTAGATGCGGACTATATCATCACCGATAGTACCCACTTCACGACTCACGTCAAGCAGATGCTGCCGTTGTTGTCGCGCGTTATCATTGTTGATAACACCGCAGCCGCAGTGACGGGCGGCGACATCATGTGGATTGACAGTACAGCCGGTGAGAACGCAATCATGCGGCAACTGGCGGGGCTAATCAATAAGAGCGCTGACGAGGTTGACGAGAGTACGGCGATGTTAACCAACCGTGAGACCGAAGTGCTGCGCCTCATCGCGTCGGGATGCATTAACAAGGAGATTGCCGACGAGTTGAATATCAGCATCAACACCGTGCTCACTCATCGCAAGAACATCACCGCCAAACTTGGCATCAAGAGTGTGTCCGGCTTGAGCCTGTACGCCATGATGAATGGCATCATCCGGCCCAACGACGGCTGATGCATCAGCGGCGGTGAACGAGCTGTTGAACCTAAAGCGGCAAAATTAATTGCTCTCGAAATCAAAAATAAATTTAATTATTTTGTGCTATGCTCGGTTAATCGTAATTTTGCAGCATCAAAATGAACAAGACAATGATAAAACGACTTTTTACAATAGTAATCTTATTCGCAAGCCTCACGGCAGTGGCTCAGACAACGACACGCTTGGGCATCACCGCCGGTGTCAATTACAACCAGATGCACTTTA
>CAMHDX010000087.1 GCA_946183895.1 uncultured Porphyromonadaceae bacterium
CATCTTAGCCCCGTCGCTGCGTCGTACCGCGCCGCCACCGCCTTTCGCGTTTACGATTTTTACAAGCCATTTCACGCATTTCCCACCCCCCTGTTTGCTACTCTCATTAAATTGTCGTACCTTTGTCCACACATTATACCATACGTTTTGAAAACCAACCCGCATGACTATGAAAGGAATTCACGTCACTAGTGAAATCAAACCGCTCAAGAGGGTGCTCCTGCACCGACCTGGGCGGGAACTGCTTAACCTCACTCCCAACACGCTCGGTGAGCTGCTCTTTGACGATATCCCTTACCTCAAGGTGGCGCAGGAGGAGCATGACGCGTTCTCCCAAGTGCTCCGAGACAATGGCGTGGAGGTGGTCTACCTGGAGGACTACATGACTCAGGTCCTTGACTTTAACCCGCAGGTCAAGGAGAGCTTCCTACGCCAGTTCATCGCCGAGGCTGGCGTGCGTGCTACCAAGTATCATGAGGCTATCTACGAGTTCCTGGACGACATCAAGTCTAACCGGGACCTGGTCCTCAAGACTATGGAGGGTATCTACCTCAATGAGCTGACCGACCGCAACCACAACATCCGACACTCGCTTGCCGACATGGTCAACGGCGAAAGCCGCATCGTGGTCAACCCGATGCCTAACCTCTACTTCACGCGTGACCCGTTCATGAGCATCGGCACTGGCGTGGGCATCAACCGGATGTACTCGACTAATCGCTGCCGCGAGACGCTCTATGCGGACTATATCTTCCGCTACCACCCTGACTTCATGCACGTGGACCACTACTACGACCGCACCCGCCCGTTCCACATCGAGGGGGGCGACGTGCTTAACCTCAATGAGCGAACCCTGGCGGTTGGCATCTCTCAGCGCACCGAGCCTGACGCCATCGAGCGTCTCGCCAAGAATATCTTTGCCAACCGACACACTGCCATCGAGACGGTGCTCGCCATTCGCATCCCTGAGAGCCGAGCCTTCATGCACCTGGACACGGTCTTCACCCAGGTTGACTACGACAAGTTCATGATTCACCCGGGCATCCTCGGACCGCTGGAGGTGTTCAAGATTATGCCGGGCAAGCGCGACGACCAGGTCAAGATTACACGCAAGCGTGAGGCGATTGCCGACATTCTCGCCGAGGCGCTCGGCGTGGAACAGGTCACGCTCATTGAGTGTGGTGGCGGTGACCGCATCTCGGCGGAGCGTGAGCAGTGGAACGATGGCTCTAACACCCTGTGCATCGCCCCGGGCAAAATCATCGTCTACGAGCGTAACAATGTGACCAACGATATCCTCCGCAACTACGGCCTCACCGTGCTGGAAATCCCCAGCAGCGAACTCTCCCGAGGACGCGGAGGACCTCGATGCATGAGCATGCCACTCTGGCGTGACAGCTAACCCCACAATGCATTACGCATTGCGAATTACGAATAGCTGTACGACACCGCGATGCTCCCTGCATTACGCATTACGTTTTTTACGTCCCGATTTTTACGTTTTTTACGTCCCGATTTTTACGTCCCAAGAATTAAAATAAAAGATTATGCCAAGAAGTTTATCTGGAAGAAGTTTCCTCAAGTTGCTTGACTTCACGACCGAGGAAATCCAACATTTGCTTGAACTCTCCAAGGATTTCAAGCGCATGAAGCGTTCGGGTACTCCACACAAGTGGCTCACCGGTAAAAACATTGTGTTGTTGTTCGAAAAAACATCGACTCGCACCCGTTGCTCGTTTGAGGTGGCGGGCAATGATCTGGGGCTGGGTGTCACTTACCTTGACCCGGGCTCATCTCAAATGGGCAAGAAAGAGTCGCTCGAGGACACGGCGCGCGTGCTAGGACGCATGTACGACGGCATCGAGTACCGCGGCTTTGACCAGCAGATCGTCGAGGACCTGGCGCGCTATGCGGGCGTGCCGGTTTGGAATGGCCTCACCACGCAGTTCCATCCCACCCAGATGCTTGCCGACGTACTGACCATCGAGGAGAACTTTGGCCGCTACAAGGGGCTGAAGTTGGTCTTCATGGGCGACGCGCGCAACAATGTGGCTAACTCGCTCATGGTGGTCTCGGCTAAGCTGGGCATCAACTATGTGGCGTGTGGGCCCAAACAGAATATGCCGGACGCGGCGCTTGTCGACACTTGCCGCAAGATTGCCGCCGACAATGGCTGCACCATCACCCTCACCGACAATGTCGAGGAGGGTACCCGCGGCGCCGATGTCATCTATACTGACATCTGGGTGTCCATGGGCGAGGCTCCGGAGCTGTGGGCTGAGCGCATCAAGCTACTCTTGCCTTACCAGGTGAATGAGCAGGTGATGGCGAACGCTAATCCTGAGGCTATCTTCATGCACTGCCTGCCTTCGTTCCACGACCTGAATACGACTGTCGGTCGCGAAATCTACGAGAAGTTTGGCCTCAAGGAAATGGAGGTGGCCGATAGTGTGTTCCGCGGCAAGCAGTCACGCGTCTTTGACGAGGCTGAGAACCGCATGCACACCATCAAGGCGGTCATCTACGCTACGTTGAGTTAACTGCCGGCCGCGATGAGCAAACGTATCGTAATTGCCCTGGGCGGCAACGCCCTGGGCAAGTCGCCCGAGGAGCAACTGGCTCTCGTGGAGCGCACGGCGTCGACCATCGTGGACCTTGTCGAGGAGGGCTACGATGTGGTTATCGGTCACGGTAATGGCCCGCAGGTGGGCATGGTGAACCTGGCGTTTGAGTATGCCGCCACCCACGGTGGCGGCACGCCGGCGATGCCGTTCCCTGAGTGTGGCGCCATGACCCAGGGTTACATCGGATATCACCTCCAGCAGTCTATCGGACGTGAGCTGGCAAGGCGTGGCATCGACAAGCCGTGCGCAACCGTGGTGACGCAGGTGGTGGTTGACGCTGATGACCCGGCTTTCAACAACCCGACCAAGCCGGTGGGCATGTTCTACGACCGCGAGCAGGCGCAGCGCATCGCTCAGGACAAGGGCTACACCTTTGTCGAGGATGCGGGACGGGGCTACAGGCGTGTCGTTCCTTCTCCGGTGCCGGTCAAGATCGTTGAGCTGCCGGTTGTCAAGAGCCTTGTCAGCGCGGGCGCGGTGGTTATCACCGTGGGCGGCGGTGGCATTCCGGTGGTGGAGCACTCGGCGGGTGACTACACCGGCGTGGCGGCTGTCATCGACAAGGACCGCGCCAGCGCGCGCCTCGCCCTTGACCTGGGCGCGGACATGCTGGTGATACTCACCGCGGTTGACAAGGTGGCGATCAATTATCGCCAACCTTCCCAGCGCGACCTTGACCGCCTCACGGTCGACCAGGCGCGCGAGTATATCACTCAGGGCCATTTCGCGCCGGGCAGCATGCTGCCAAAGGTGGAATCCTGCATCGACTTTGTCGCTCAATCACGGGGTGGGGTAGCGCTCATCACCTCCCTCGATAAGGCGCGCGAAGCCCTCCGCGGCACCACCGGCACCCTCATCACCCCTTAGCCTCCGCCAATAAGTCGCAAACCGCAAGGCATTGAGTGCTCAGCGCCGTTGAGCACTCGGCGCCTTTGAGCGCTCGGCGGCATCGCCGTCGAGGTGCCGCCCTTTGATTGTTCGCCCTTCCTGTTTCGTTTAACTTGTTGTTCTATACACCCTCAGCCTCCATCTTGCAGTACCGCGCATACCACTGCCGCTTCTCGGGCGTCCAGGAATCTATTGGGTCATATTCCGAGATGATAACGCAACCGGTGTTCAAGTCATCGGCGAGCGCCAGGATGATGTTATGCAGCTCTATCGTCTCCTCAAAGCTCTTGCCCGCGGGGCAGAATAGCCGCTCCCGCACGATGACCTCGTAGCCGTAGATCGCGCCCATGATGTTGCCGGTGATCGAGCCGGTGCTATCACTATCGCCATCGTGGTTCACCGCAGCTATGATGGCTGCCAGCATGCTGTCGATGTGACGTAGCGAGCAGTAGAGCGAAATCGCCCAGGCTTCTTCGGCCGTCCAGCCTTCGCCCAACTGGCGTATGGCGTCGGCATCCTGTATGTCGGTCTTGGCAAGCGCTACTGCTCGCAACGTGAGTTCGCGCAGGTACTCTTTGTCGCCGCGATGCGCATCGCCTTCCATTGCCATCATCACGTCTAACCCGTCGCGCACTATATCTTCGATGGACGCCTTCACCTCCTCGGGGGTGAGCGCAACGATGCGCGATATG
This sequence comes from uncultured Porphyromonadaceae bacterium, assembly GCA_946183895.1. Taxonomy (GTDB): domain Bacteria; phylum Bacteroidota; class Bacteroidia; order Bacteroidales; family Muribaculaceae; genus Sodaliphilus. The sequence continues at coordinate 4,205 of CAMHDX010000087.1, forward strand.
AGCAGCGTCAGCAATGCTGCCGGCAAGTAGCCGAGCGGATGCAGGTGGGTGACCTTGGCTATCTTCGCCCCTGCCTCGGCAAGCCGACCGGTTGGGTGCAGCCCCTCTCCGCCATTCTTATGCAATGCGGCATATAACAGTCCCATCGGCGCTACGCGCATGATGCCGCCGCAACCCTTGCTGTTATTCGTGGGCTGCTTATGACGCAACAGGGCTTCGCACGCGGTCAGGCAGGTTGTCCCGGGGGCGCGACGATGAGCCATCTCGGGCAGGTCGCGCAACCAGGTCACGGCGCCGCCTGGAGCTTTCTTGCCGGTCTGGGTATAGTACCAGTCGATATACGCATAGCTCACATAGTCCTCGGGCAGGCCGCCGATGCCGCGCATGCATCCCCGCGTCAGCCCCATCAGCATGCCGTTGGCGGTGAACAGCGTCATTTGGGTGTCGTCACTCACCAGAGCCTTGCCGCTCGGGTCGAGCTCAAACTGGGTGATGCCCCCCTCGCCATACCGGGCGAGAATGGACTTGCGGCTCATGAACTCTACGGGGTAGCCGAGCGCGTCGCCTGCCGCCCCTGCCATCAGGCTGCCGCGTATGCAGTCCTTCACGCGCTCTCTCTTCTGTCGCTCTCTTTCTTTCAAATTAAGCATATTAACTACAAAGATTATTATATGTTTTATAACGATTAAAATAGCCTTGAATTGTCTAATTGGCGATAAAACCCTCCCCTTAGCCGCCCCCACCGCCTATGTTGGTCCATGCAGCGATACCATCGCTGCCCCGTGCCGCCACTCGCCCTCTCCCGCACCCCCAGTTTCACGCATTTCACGTGACCGAATTAAGATTTACGCATTAAGATAAGAATTGTCCCCACCCCTCTATTATATAATGTGTACTCACCGCCAAGCAAAAAAATGCAATTTTTTTGCAAAAAAAACGCGAAAAAATTTGCCAGTTCAAAAAATGGTCGTACCTTTGCAACCGCAAATGAGGGACGGGCCTCTCTGCCGGAGAGGTCAGGAACTTTTTGCCGCAAAAAAAAACAGAGTTCTTTGAAACATTTTCAATAGTAGCAACGTAGTACAAGAGTAACAAGGGATAGTCCTTGTTGATTCCAAGATATTACACAGTAGCGATAAATCGGACTGAGCAGGCAGGTGACACAACAGCACTCGTGTCGATGTCAATCGAGTTGGTTTCACAACAACAACGATGGTCGGTCGCGGCACCGCCGCGAGACGGCTAAGTTTCAATTCTGCAAAGAAGAGAACAAGATATCAACAA
>CAMHDX010000088.1 GCA_946183895.1 uncultured Porphyromonadaceae bacterium
TTACAAAATTGAAAGCAATTCACAACTTATTGCGGTGAGTATGATAATACTAAATAGGTGTCCCACTGCGTTCACCTTGCGGCGCAAGGTAGGCGGTGCCTCTTTAAATAAAAATAAACGAGTTTATTTTGAATTTTGCTCGGCTTGCACTACCTTTGCATAGTGGTTAGTGTTGTGAAGACGGAGCGTCCTCCAACCTTGCCGCAACAATTTCCGCATCAGCCGACGTGTCGGCACCGCCGGAATTACATATTTTGAAACAGGCGTTTTCTGTAACGCTTTGGTTTTGACATCTTGAAACCTGGAAAATTTCAAATTGTCTGTCAAAAACTAAGCAACAGGGAAACGCCTCACAATGGTGTATTTATTCTCCGTGCTCCATGCCGGAGTGTGGACTATATACATCGTTTGTGGGGTCTATTCCTAGTTGCTCGTTCCGGCAGACAGGGCAATTTCCAGGGCCTCAAGATGTGGAACCGAGCAATGAAGAATCGGCTCCACGTTTTGTTTGATACATACAAGAAATCCTTAAAAACTATAAAACTATAGGTCATAGGAGCCATGGCCATTCAGGGGTAAGCTATGGCTAAGATTTATGATAACATTGAGCAGCGGTTCACCGACGGATTGAAAGGCTATATAGCATCCAATGGTGTGAAACGGGTGGACTTTTGTGTAGGCTATTTCAACTTGCGTGGATGGGACCTGATTCTCAACGAGGTGGACGCATTGCCGGGCGACTATGTTGACGAATCAAGCAGTCTGATGCCAATTCACCGCACTTGCCGCCTGCTCATCGGCATGCATCAACCCAACGAGGAACTCACCCGTTGGCTATACGGCAACGAGGACCACACTCCTGACAACAACTTTGTGCGCGAGCAGAAAGTTAAAATCGCTATAGACTTTCGTCGCCAACTGCAAATTGGCTTGCCAACCGCTAAAGACGAATGGACACTGCGCCGCCTGTCAACTCAGATGAAAGACGGCAAAGTGTGCGTGAAACTCTTTGTCAAGTATCCTCTGCATGCCAAGCTCTATATCGCCCACATCCCGGACAATTACCCTCATCCGGTTTACGCTCTCATGGGCAGTAGCAACCTTACCTATGCCGGCCTCACCGGGCAAGGTGAGCTTGACGTAGCGATTGACGACAGCGACAACGAGAAGAAGCTTGCTCGCTGGTTTGACGACCGCTGGAACGACCGCTTTTGCATTGACATCACTCAAGAGCTGATTGAGGTTATTGACAATAGCTGGGCCGGCGAAGTCGTCATTCCGCCATACTACATCTACCTGAAAACAGCCTACCATCTGAGCCAAGAGGCGCGCAGCGGCATCAAGGAGTTCACACTATCGCCGGAGTTCCGCAAGGAGTTGTTCGATTTCCAGCAGACTGCCGTCAAGATTGCTGCCCGCCACCTGCGCAACGACCGGCGCGGCGGCGCCATGATTGGCGACGTGGTGGGATTGGGCAAGACCATCACCGCGTGCGCCATCGCCAAGCTCTACGAGACCACCTTCGCCAGCAGTACTCTCATCATCTGCCCCGCCAACCTGCAGACCATGTGGCAGGGCTATGCACGCAAGTATGACCTCAAGGTTGACATCATGTCGATGGCAAAGCCCATTGACGTTGACAACGCACGCTATTACCGGCTCATCATCATTGACGAGAGCCACAACCTGCGCAATGGTGCCAATGGTCGACGATATGTCAACATCAAGGCCCTCATTGACCACCAGGACTGCAATGTGTTGCTACTCACCGCCACGCCCTATAATAAGGACTTCCGCGACTTGAGCAACCAGTTGCGCCTGTTTATCAGCGAGGACCAAGACCTAGGCATCCGCCCCGAGCGTTACATCCAAGAGCTGGGCGGTGAGCGACAGTTCATGCAGAAGCATAGTGAGATTTTCATCCGCTCAATCGCTGCTTTTGAGCGTAGCCCGTTTGTCGAGGATTGGAATGAACTGATGAAGTTGTTCCTCGTGCGACGCACTCGCACGTTCATCAAGGACAATTATGCCAAGACCGACGAGACGAATGGTCGCAAATATCTCCTGTTCCCCAACGGAGCGCGTAGTTACTTCCCCGACCGCTTGCCCAAAGCGCTGAAATTCCCAACCGAGCCGGGCGACCAGTATAGCCGCCTATACAGCGAGGTCATGATCGCCATGATGGAGGAGCTGCGGTTGCCACGTTACGGCTTGAGTGGATACATCAGCCCCGAGCGTAGCGAGCATGCCTCCAACCTTGAGCGCCAAATCCTTGACAACCTCTCGCGTGCCGGCGTGCGCATGATGGGCTTCTGCAAGAGCACGTTCTTCAAGCGCATCGATAGCGTAGGTTTCTCTTTCTTGCTAACGCTGTATCGTCACATCTTGCGTAACGCCATCTTTATCTATGCGATTGAGAACAAGTTACCTGTCCCAATCAGCGACAACAACACGCTACCCGATGAGTTCGTTGACGATGAGGCCAACGAGGGCAAGCTCGGCGAGGAGTTCAATGCAGCCGGTGCCATCAACGATGGTGAGACGCTCAGCATCCCCACCGACATGGCTCACTACCTGAGCATCGCTAAGGATCATTACAATGCTATCGCATCCAAGACTAACGTTGCATGGCTCGATGCCTCGTTCTTCAAGCGCACACTCAAGCAACACTTGCGGCAAGACTGCGAGAAACTGATTGAGATGATTAAGCTGTGCGGCGATTGGAACGCAGCCAATGACCGGAAGCTCAATGAGCTGGAACGGTTGCTCACAGTGACGCACCCCGACGAGAAGATTGTGGTGTTCACCCAATATAGTGACACCGCCAACTATATCTATCGCCAGCTGCGCCGCCGAGGTCTTGAAAAGATTGCCGTTGTCACCGGCGACAACGATAACCCAACGGCACTTGTTGCACGGTTCTCACCCCAGAGCAACGACCACCCCGACATGCCCGCCGATGAGCAAATCCGCGTAATCATCGCCACCGATGTGCTCAGCGAGGGCCAGAACCTGCAAGACAGCCACATCGTGGTGAACTTTGACCTGCCATGGGCGATTATCCGCCTCATCCAGCGTGCCGGACGTGTTGACCGCATCGGGCAAACTGCCGACAAAATCTATTGTTACTCATTCTTCCCCGCCGAGGGCGTGGAAAAGATTATTGATCTGCGCAAGCGCCTCAACGACCGCATCAACGAAAACGCCAACGTCGTTGGCAGCGACGAGATCTTCTTTGAGGGCAATGAGCAGAACCTGCGCGACATGTACAACGAGAAAAGCGGTGCACTTGACGATGATGACGATAGCGATGTGGACCTGGCGTCGCAGGCTTATCAGATTTGGAAAAACGCCACCGATGCCAATCCCGAATTAGCACGCATCATTCCCAAGCTGAGCAACATGATCTACAGCACCAAGCCCGTTGACGAACTCGCCAAGAGCGGTGTTGTTACCTATGCCCGCACTGCCAACGAGTTTGACGTGCTCACATGGCTTGACCCGCAGGGCAATGTGGTGAGCCAGAGCCAGCAACGCATTCTCCAAGCGCTGGCTTGCAACATCAATACTCCGGCGGTAACGCAGCTTGACAACCACCACCAACTGGTGGCTGACACTATTGCGCGTGTGGAACAAGAAACGACCAGCAACAACATTGGAGGTATGCTGGGCAGTCGCTTCAGCACTCGCCACCGCCTGGTTGACCTGCTCGACGCTTATTATGAGCAACAAACCAATCTCTTCTTCAACGAGGAGCAGAAGCAAGAGCTGAAACTCGTTATTGATGACCTCTACAACTATCCGCTGCTTGATGCCTCAAAGGTGGCACTCGGTCAGATGCTGCGCCGCGGGCAGAGCGAGGACGAGATTGTGGAATATGTCATCGAGCTACGCAAGGAGGGAAACCTGTGCCGAATGCCGGCCGAGGAGAACGAGCATCGCGACCCCACCATCATCTGCTCAATGGGAATGAGGTATAATCCGTAAAAATAGCTATAACCATGATACAAAAGAGAGATTTCCTGCGACTTATCAGCGAGGGTAACTTCAAGGAACTGTTCATAACTGAGCTGGGCTGGAACCGCTATCGCGCGCAGAGCCAACTGCCGGCTATTGTTGTTGATGACACTGAATACGACATCACCGCTATTGCCGAGCGCAACGGTTTTCAGGTGCTCACCTGCACCGTCAATAAGTTGCCGGGCAACAGCGCATGCCGCAAAATTGACACCAAGCTGCGCCGCCAGGCCAACGACTATATCTGCATCTATCGTTTGCAGGGCACCGAGCACGACCTGTGGGTGGTACCGGTGAAGAACAACGAGAAACGCGACCTCACCTTTGTGGAATATGAGACCGCCGAGAAGGCTGATCTGCTCTATAGTAAGATTGACGGCTTCTCGTTTGAGCTGGGCGAGGAGACCAACATCGTGGACCTGCGGGCTAAAGTCCACAAGGCGTTCATCGTCAACAACGACAAGATCACCAAGGACTTCTACACCGGATTCCGCAAGCAGCACAAGGCGTTCGCAAGCCTCATCAGCGGCATTGATGACAATATCGACATCAAGAACAACCGCAAGAAGCAGTGGTATACCAGCGTGATGCTCAACCGCCTGATGTTCTGCTACTTTATACAGAAAAAAGGCTTTCTCAACGGTGACTTTGACTACCTGCGTCACAAGCTGGAGTGGGTGCGACGCGAACAGGGCGAGGACCGCTTCTTCCAGTCGTTCTACAAGGGTTTTCTCATCCATCTGTTCCATGACGGGCTGAATGCGCCGCGACACACGCGAGAGTGGGAAGTCACCTACGGCAAGATTCCATACTTGAACGGCGGCATGTTTGACGTGCATGAGCTGGAACGCGACTATGCGGGCATTGACATTGCCGATGAGGCCTTTGAGCAACTGTTCGCTTTCTTCGACTCGTGGCGGTGGCATCTCGACTCTCGCATCACGGCCAGCGGCAAGGACATCAACCCCGATGTGCTGGGCTACATCTTTGAGCAGTATATCAACGACCGTGCCGCAATGGGGGCGTATTATACTAAGGAGGACATCACCGAGTATATCGGCAAAAACTGCATCCTGCCCTTCCTCATGGACCGCCTCAAGGAGACTGATCCAAAGGCCTTCAAGCCCGACGGCGAGGTCTGGACGATGTTGCGCGGCAGTGGCGACCGCTACATCTATGATGCCGTGAAACGTGGTTACACTGCCGACTGGCAACAGCTGATTCCCGACAACATCGCCCGCGGCATCGACACTACTCAACCCAACTTGCTGGAGCGCCGTGCCGACTGGAACACGCCCACGCCCGAGCAGTGGGCTCTGCCTACCGAGATTTGGCGCGAAACGATTGAACGTCTGCAGCGCTGCGAATCGTTGCTGAACAAAATCGCCGGCGGCGAAATCACCGAGAT
>CAMHDX010000089.1 GCA_946183895.1 uncultured Porphyromonadaceae bacterium
GCGGCGCTGGTGCTGGTGGCGCGGCTTGTGGCGCCCGGCGCGCCCGAGGGCGCCTCGCTGCGCGTGCGGCGCCTGCACCGCCTGCTCGTCGCCGCGGCAGTGCTGTTTGTCACCAGCGCGGTGCTGCTGTTCGTGCCGACGATGGCGAGCGGGCGCGATTCGCTGGCATTCCTGATGGCGGGTGCCATCATGCAGGTTTACGCATCAACCATGCTCGACAAGCTCAACAAGCCCAAAACCCAATAAATCGCGTCTATTCACGTCTATTCGTGTCTATTCGCGTTAAGCACTACCGTTGGCTGGGCCGAAGGTAGGCGGCGTTTTGGCGGCGTTTCGGCAATGGCAAATGAAAATTTTCCATTTTAATTTGCCATTGCGCTCAACTTGCACTACCTTTGCAGGTTAATGAAAGGAGCAATAACCATTGACTGTGGCAACACGCGCATCAAGGCGGCGTACTTTGTGGGCAATGACCTGCACGCTACCACGAGCTTTGGCTACGACGAACTCGCTGTATTAGAGCGTTTTATCAGTAGCCACAAGCCGTTGCATGCCATCGTGTCGAGCGTGACGGAGGCTGCGTTGACGCGGCATGTGATGGAGATGGTTAACGCGCGCGTGGCGCACGCGTGCGAGTTGAGGCGCGACATGGCGTTTCCCATCAGCGTCCGGTACAATCTCGCCCACATCGGACTGGACCGCGTGGCGGCAGCCGTTGGCGCGAGTGCCCTGTGCCGTGGAGCGCGCCTGCTCGTGGTTGATGCCGGCACGGCGCTGACGCTCGACGTGGTGGATTATGATGGCTCGTTTGATGGCGGCTACATCTGCGCCGGCATCGGCTTGTCGCTGAGCAGCCTTCACGAGCACACGTCACGCCTGCCGCAGGTCGCGCCCGGCGCGGCACCTGTCAAGGGCTTGCCGCAAGACACCGAGCAAGCGATGCTGTGGGGGGCAGTGCTGGGCGGCGCGGCGCAGGTAGACTATCTCGCCAAGCGTCACGGCTGCGACATGGTTGCTCTCACCGGCGGCGATGCCCAGTTGCTCGCGAAGCACGTCAGCCACAAGCACTTTGTCGAGCCCCACCTGGTGGCCCATGGTTTAAACACGATACTTCAATATCACATCAATAATGCGAATCAATAAATCAAGACTGATAGCAAGCCTCGCGTTCCTGTCGATGATGGCAGTCGCGCTGGCGCAAAGCACAACGAGTCCTTACAGCAAGATAGGCTACGGCTTGCTCAACGACAATGCCACCGGCATCCAGCGTTCGATGGGCGGTGTGGGGTACGCGATGCAGAACCCTCGTCAAATCAACACGATGAACCCCGCCAGCTACAGCCAGGTGGATTCGTTGACCTTCTTGTGGGACATCGGTCTGGACTTGACCAACCTGTGGTCAAAGGAGGACGGAGCGAAGGGTCACAACTTTGGCGGTGGTCTAGACTACATCGCCGCACAGTTCCGCATCACCAAGGGTTTGGGCGGCTCATTCGGTTTGATACCCTACGCCAGCGTGGGTTATTCATTCGGCACCAAGTGGGACAAAAGCAGCGAGCGGCGCATAGGCAGCGGTAGCATCAACCAGCTATATCTAGGCTTCGGCTGGGAGCCGCTCAAGGGGTTGAGCATCGGTGGCAACGTGGCATACATGTTCGGCACGACCAGCAACATCAGCCAGGTGAACACCACCTCGACGACCGTGTACCAGCGCATCGTCCAGGTGCGTGACTACAACGTGCAGTTGGGCGTGCAGTACGGCGTGGACCTGCGTGAGGGCAAGGACCGGCTCGTGTTGGGCGCGACCTACCAGCCCAAGAAGTCGTTCCACGGCCACACCTGGGGCCTGTACTACGACGTGCAGGACATCGTGCAGGACACCATCGGCTACACGTCAATGAACGGCAAGCATGAGCAGCCCCACTCCATCGGCGTGGGCGTGAGCTACACCTACGACCGCCGGTGGATGACCGAGTTAGACTTCACCTACCAGAACTGGCACGATGCCAAGTATCACCCGTTAGAGGGCTTTGAGGTGAACACCTTAAAGTTTGACAACCGCTGGAAGGTGGCGGCGGGTCTGCAGTACAGCCCCAACCGTCGCGGCTCGTTCTTTGGTGCGATGTCAATGCGCATTGGCGGTCACTACACCCATGACTATATCAACATCACCGGCAGCAACCTGCGCGACTACGGCGTGAGCCTGGGCGTGAGTCTGCCCGTGCCCAACGGCAAGTCGACGATCAACCTGGGCTTCGGCTGGGACCATCGTTACTCAACCAAGGTGGCGATGATTGAGGAGAACTACCTCAACATCACCCTCGGCATCACGTTCAACGAGCTGTGGTTCTGGAAGAGCAAGATCAGATAAAACGCGGGTGAGGCGAATAGTGTACATAGCACTGGCGGCACTGGTGACAGTGGGGTGCAGCAAGGACAAGGCGGCAATCCTTGACCAGACCATCAACCCCGAGGTCACACCCACGGTAGCGAGCCACGATGTGCAGACCATCATCAGCGAGGACGGTCACACCCGCTACCGCATCACCACGCCGCTGTGGCTCATCTATGAGGAGGCCAACGAGCCCCACTGGACGTTCCCGCGTGGTGTGCTCGCCGAGGAGTTGGATTCCGCCTATCACAACGCGTCGACCATCCGGTGTGACAGCGCCTACTTTGACCAGCGCAAGCAGCTGTGGCACCTCGTGGGCAATGTGCGAATGACCAACGTCAAGGGCGAGATCATCCTCACCAACGAGATCTACTGGAATCAGATGATACACAAGCTATATAGCGAGTCATTTATCCACATCGAGAAGCAGGACCGCATCATCGAGGGTCACGGATACGAGAGCAATGAGGACTTCACAACCTACACCCTGCGCGATGTCGAGGCGATCTTCCCCATCGACGAGGAGCAACTTAAACTGGCAGAATAAAGACGATGTCAACCTGGGTTATACTATTAATAATATCAATCGTGCTGTCGGGATTCTTTTCCGGCATGGAGATAGCGTTTGTGTCGTCCAACAAGGTTCGAGTGGGCATTGACGTTGCAAAGGGCGGCTTGATAAGCCGGATCATCAACATCTTCTACAGCGACCGCGAGATGTTCATCTCGACGTTGCTCATTGGCAACAACATTGTCAACGTGGTGTACTCAATGTCCATGTCGGCGCTGCTGTCGCCGGTGCTTGCGCGGTTGATTGGCAAGGGGGACGATGCCACCATCCTGACGCTGGTGACAATCATCTCGACGATACTCATCCTGCTGGTGGGCGAATTCCTGCCCAAGGCGATCTTCCGCATCAACCCCAACAACTCGCTGCGCATGTTCTCACTGCCGCTCATCACGGTGTACTGGCTGCTCTACCCCATCTCGCGGTTTACCGAGTGGATAAGCGCCTCGCTGATGAAGATGCTTGGCATCAAGATCAAGTCGGAGCATGTGGGGACCTTCACGAGCGACGAGCTGGACAAGTACCTGCAGCAAAGCATCGACAGCCAGGAGGACCGCAACCAGGAGGTGGAGCGCGAGGTGAAAATCTTTGAGAACGCGCTCGACTTTGACGACACCCAGCTGCACGACTGCATGGTGCCTCGCAATGAGATTGTCGCGGTCAACGTCGACGAGACCACGCGCGACCAGCTCGTCGAGACCTTTACCCGCACCGGACTGTCCAAGGTCGTTGTCTACCGCGATGACATTGACAACGTGATCGGATTTATCCAAGTCAGTGAGCTCTTTGTCACCGATGTTGACTGGAAAACGCGCCTCAAGCCGGTGCTCTTCGCGCCCGAGACCATGCTCGCCAGCAAGATGATGCACCGCCTTATGGACCAGCACCGCTCCATGGCGATTGTCATCGACGAGTTTGGCGGGACCAGCGGCATGGTCACACTTGAGGACCTGGTGGAGGAGATCTTCGGCGAAATCGAGGACGAGCACGACCGCAACCGCATCACCGCCAAGCAAATCAACGAGACGACCTACGAGTTCTCGGGTCGCATCGAGGTAGAGGAGCTCAACGAGAAGTTCGACCTTGACATCCCCGAGAGCGACGACTACCAGACGTTGGCAGGCTACATCATCACGTGCAACGGCGAAATCCCCTCCGAGGGGCAGACACTGCACATCGGCGAGTTGGACTTCACCATCATGCGCAAGAGCGCGGCACGCATCACCCTGGTGCGCGTCGTCAAGCCCAAGCAGCAATAAAATCTCGTCACCAGTAAAAACCTGCGGTGGCGCGCCATGGCCGGCAGTAGCCATCGTCGTGTTGTCCTACAGCTATCGCCGTAGAAATTAGTGATGGCTTACCAACATATCTCGTTAAACATAGTTTTTACCGGTGTCCCACTATTTTCTCGGCTTTTCTCGGCTTGCACTACCGTTCGCCCAAAGGCGCAAGGTAGGCGGCACCTCGGAAAACCGCAAAATAAATTTGCGTTTTCACTCGGCTTGCACTACCGTTCGCCCAAAGGCGCAAGGTAGGCGGCTCCTCGGAAAACCGCAAATAAATTTGCGTTTTCACTCGGCTTGCACTACCTTTGCACGCTGAAATCGAAAATCGCTCTTTATATTAATGTGTAATGGCTAAAAATCTAGTAATTGTAGAGTCGCCGGCTAAGGCAAAAACCATACAGAAATTCCTCGGACCGGACTTCACGGTCATGTCAAGTTATGGTCACATCCGTGACCTGAAAAAGCACGATTTCTCCATTGATGTGGAGCACGGCTTTGCTCCCATCTACGAAATTCCCGAAGACAAAGCCGAGTTGGTGCGCAAGCTGCGCAGTGCGGCAAGCAAGGCCGACATGGTGTGGCTCGCAAGTGATGAGGACCGCGAGGGAGAAGCCATCGCATGGCACCTGCGCGAAGTGCTGCAACTCCAGCCCGAGCGCACACGCCGCATCGTGTTCCACGAGATTACCAAGCCGGCAATTCTCGAAGCCATTAAGCATCCCCGCGACATCGACGAGAATCTGGTTGACGCGCAGCAGGCACGCCGCGTGCTCGACCGCATCGTGGGTTTTGAGCTCTCGCCGGTGCTGTGGAAGAAGATTAAGCCCGCCCTGTCGGCAGGTCGCGTCCAGAGTGTCGCCGTGCGACTCATCGCCGAGCGCGAGCGCGAGATTGAGGCCTTCAAGAGCACGACCTACTATCGCGTCACAGCGACCATGGAGGCTCAAGAGGCGACATTTGCCGCCGAGCTGAATACTCGCTTCGCGAGCCGCGATGAGGCCATGGCCTTCATCAATCACTGCCGCGATGCCGCCACACCGGAGCTCTACACCGTGGCGAACGTCACAGTCAAGCCTGTCAAGAAGTCTCCGGCACCGCCATTCACCACCAGCACGCT
>CAMHDX010000090.1 GCA_946183895.1 uncultured Porphyromonadaceae bacterium
CATCGCGGCAAACACTGCGGCGACGAATGCCATTAGCGCCACATATCCCCACTTGTCACGACTTGCCGTTTGCATCGCGTGGCGTGGTGGAGGAACTGTTGACAAAGTAGACCGGTCGACGCTTGGTCTCGTTGAAGATTTTGCCGACGTACTCGCCTATGATGCCCAGCGCCAGCAACTCCACTCCGCCCAAGAAGAGCATCACGACAATCAGCGTGGGGAAACCTTGAGCCGGATCGTTGTAGATGAGCGAGATAATCAATCCGCCCAGGATGGCGAGGCGCAGCGGGGCAGTGGTGAACGAGGTGAGCCCATCGCAGGCGAGCGCGAACAGCTGGCGCATCGAGTACTTTGACGTGCCGGCGACGCGCTCGGTCTTCTCGAATGTCACCTCACACTTCTTGAAGCCAATCCAGTCGTACAAGCCCTTGGTGTAGCGTTGCTGCTCGCGCAGGGTGCACAGTGCGTCAACGCACTTGCGGTCCAGCAGCCTGAAGTCGCCCACCTCGGGCATCACGTCAAACTGCGATGCCGCGCGCAGTAGCCGGTAGAACATCCGCGTCAACACGCGGCGCGGCCAGCTCTCCTGCGGGCGGTAGGTGTAGCGCCCGTACACGTCGGCATAGCCATGCTGCCAGCGCTCTATCATCAGCGGAATCACGTCGGGCGGAAATTGCAGGTCGGCATCAACCTCAATCACACAGTCGCCCTTGGCATAGTCCATGCCGGCGAGCATGGCGGCCTCCTTGCCGAAGTTGCGCGACAGGTCGACGTATTGCACGCGCGGATCGGCGGCGGCAAGCTCCTTGATGATGTCGAGCGTGTCGTCGGTGCTGCCATCGTTAATCATCAGCACCTCCCAGTCGTAGTCGGGCTGAGACTGCATGAGGGCAGTCAGGCTCGAGTGGCACTGCCGCAGCACCTCATGCTCGTTGTAGCACGGCACTATAATGGTTATCGTCTTTTTCATCTTGCAAATGTAGGACTTTTCCCGCGATTGACCAAATATTGTTGTCGCTATTAATAGGTAAAAAACATTAATAATATGTAGAGTAAATCCTGAACTTTTTGTACCTTTGCACCCGCTAATGAAAACTTGTAATTTTTTCACCTATAGAATTTCACAATGAGATATCCTGTTATGTCAGCCGAAGAGGCTGCTGAGATTGTGCAGAATGGTTGGAACATCGGTGTGTCGGGTTTCACGATTCCGGGCAACCCCAAGGTTGTGCCTGTCGCAATCGCCGCCAAAGCACGTCGCGAGCATGAGGCCGGACGTGAGTTCAAGATTAACCTGTTCTCGGGTGCGTCGACCAACGACCCCACCGACGGCGAGCTGTCGCGTGCCCATGCCATCAACTTCCGCGCGCCCTATCAGTCACTGGCCGAGTTGCGCAACCGCATCAACAAGGGCGAGTTGCACTACAACGACCGCCACTTGAGCGAAATGGCGCAGGAGTTCCGCTATGGCTTCTACGGCAAGATGGACGTCGCTATCATTGAGGTGCAAAGCATTGACGATGACGGCAATCTGGTGCTCGGCACAGCCGTGGGCAACAGCCCCACATGGCTGCAGGTGGCTGAGCGTGTCATCATTGAGATTAATGACCAGATTCCCGAGAGCATTCACGGTCTACACGACATCTACGTGCCCCTTGACCCGCCTCTGCGTCGCGAGATTCCCATCTATCGCGCCAGCGACCGCGCCGGCACGCCCACTGCCCATGTCGACCCCACCAAGGTGGTCGCAGTGGTGCACACCAGCAAGCCGCTGGGCAAGAACGAGGCGTTCACGCCGGTCGATGAGGTGACCGCGCGCATCGGTCACAACGTGTGTGACTTCCTGGTCAACGAGATGAGGGTGGGACGCATGCCCAAGACCTTCCTGCCCATCCAGAGCGGTGTGGGCAACATCGCCAACGCCGTGCTCGACGCCCTCGAGGCGAGCACCGACATCCCCGCGTTCGAGATGTACACCGAGGTCGTGCAAGACAGCGTGCTGGGTCTGCTCAAGAGCGGACGTTGCAAGTTTGCCAGCACCTGCTCGATGACCTTCAGCCACGAGGCGATGATGGACTTCTTTGACAACATCGACACGTTGCATGACAAGCTGTTGATGCGCCCCAGCGAGATTAGCAACAATCCCGAGGTTATTCGCCGCATCGGTGTGATTTCGATGAACACCGCCATCGAGGCGGACTTGTTCGGCAACATCAACAGTAGCCACGTGAGCGGCAGCCGCCTGATGAACGGCATCGGCGGTAGCGGTGACTTTACCCGCAACGCCTACACCAGCATCTTCCTGTGCCCGAGCATCAAGAAGGACGACTGCATCAGCACCATCGTGCCCATGGTGAGCCATGTGGACCACACGGTGCACAGCGTGGACATCATCGTCACCGAGCAGGGCGTGGCCGACCTGCGCGGCAAGGACCCCAACCAGTGTGCCGAGGAGATCATCGAGAAGGCGGCGCACCCGGTCTATCGTCCGTTGCTGCGTGAGTACCTGCACCTGTGCAAGCAGGGTCACGTCAAACTCAACCCGGACCTCGCCTTGTCGTTCCATAGCGCGCTCGCCCACCATGGCGACATGCGCAAGACCGACTACAGCGAGTTCTTCCATGCCGACGATCCCAGTTGACCTATCTGATTGAGACACTGGGTTGCAAGCTCAACTATAGCGAGAGCGCAACCATTGGCAAACGACTGCAAGAGGCGGGCTTCATGCCCGCCTCTGACGGCGTTGCGCCCGATGTTATCGTGGTGAACACCTGCTCGGTGACCGCGATGGCTGACCGCAAGTGCCGCAACCAGATTCGCCACCTCACGCGCCTGTACCCGGGCGCGCTGGTGGTGGTGACCGGCTGCTATGCCCAGCTCAAGAGCCGCGAGGTCGCCGCCCTTGAGGGTGTTGACATCGTGCTGGGCAGTGAGCAAAAGGGCGATCTGGTCAACTATGTGACGCGCTGGTTCAGCGACCGCCACAACACCGTTGAGGTTAGCCCGTTGCGTGAGATTCGCACGTTCGCTCCGTCTTGCGAGCGTGGCGAGCGCACGCGCTACTGGCTCAAGGTGCAGGATGGCTGCGACTACTTCTGCACCTACTGCACCATTCCGCGAGCCCGCGGTCGCAGTCGCAGCGGCAGCATCGCCGACATCGTCGCTCAAGCACGCGAGGTGGCTGCCGCCGGCGGCAAGGAGATTGTGCTCACGGGCGTCAACATCGGCGACTTCGGCAAGAACACGGGTGAGCACTTTATTGACCTGTTGATGGCGCTTGACGGGGTGGAGGGCATTGAGCGTTATCGCATCTCCAGCCTGGAGCCGGACTTGCTGAGCGACGAGATTATTGACTTCGTCGCGGCGTCGCGCGCTTTCATGCCACACTTCCACCTGCCGCTGCAAAGTGGCAGCGACGCGGTGCTGCGCCTGATGCGGCGCCACTACGACGCGGCGTTGTTTGTCGATCGCGTGGAGCGTTGCCGTCGCGCGATGCCGCACTGCTTTATCGGTGTGGACGTGATGGTGGGATGCCGTGGCGAGACGCCTGAGTGCTTCGTGGAGAGCTACAATCTGCTTGACGCGCTCGACGTGCAGCACCTGCATGTGTTCCCCTACAGCGAGCGCCCGGGCACGGCGGCGCTATCCATCCCCTACGTGGTGGCTCAGCGCGACAAGACCGAGCGTGCTCACCGCATGATTGAGCTGAGCGAGGCCAAGGAGGCGGAGTTCGCGGCACGCTACAGCGGCACCGAGCGCCCGGTCCTGTTCGAGGACCCGCATGGCGCCCCCACGATGAGCGGCTACACCGACAACTACATCCGTGTCACCCGCCCCACCGACCCCTCGCTACTCGACCATGTAGTTACCATCACCCTGTGACCCGCCTGTCCCCGACACTCATTATTAATATAGGAGATGAAGCGTATTGCTGTAATAATACTTAATTGGAACGGGACCGCGTTGCTGCGGCAGTACATGCCGTCGGTGGTGGAGAACACTAACCCGGATATTGCCGATGTGATTGTAGCCGACAATGGCAGCACCGACGATAGCCGTGAGGTGCTGGCGAGCGAGTTTCCCGAGGCTGCTGTGCTTCCACTTGATCGCAACTACGGCTTTGCCGAGGGCTACAACCGCGCGATAGCGATGACCAAGTATCCGGTGACGGTGCTGCTCAATAGCGACGTGCGTGTGCCCAAGGGGTGGCTGGAACCGCTTGCCGCCTACATGGACGCGCACCCCGACGTTGCCGCTGTGCAGCCCAAGGTGTTGCACGATGGTGAGCCTGATGACGCGCCGCGGTTTGAGTATGCCGGCGCAGCCGGTGGCTATCTGGATTGCCACGGCTTCCCCTATTGTCGCGGTCGCTTGTTTGACACTGTCGAGGCTGACGCCGGGCAGTATGACGGCGAGGCGAAGCCGTTGCTCTGGGCGAGCGGGGCATGCCTGGTGGTGCGCAGCAAGGCTTATCTGGCTGCCGGTGGTCTGGACACGCAGTTCTTTGCCCACATGGAGGAGATTGATCTGTGCTGGCGGCTGCGCCTGGCGGGCTACGGCGTGCACTACGTGCCGTCAAGCCATGTCTATCACCTGGGCGGAGGTAGCTTGCCGCAGGGCTCGCCACGCAAGACCTATCTCAACTTCCGCAACAATCTGCTCATGCTGCACAAGAACATTCCGCACAGTGAGCGCGGCCGGTTGCTCTTTGTCCGCCGCCTGTACGACACGTTGGCGTTGATGGTTGAGTTGCTCAAGGGCAACTGGGGCAATGTCGCCGCGATATGGCGCGCCCATCGCGACTTCCGCACCATGCGCCACGCCTACGATGACCTGCCCTCGCCGCCGGTCAACCTGCTACGCGAGGAGGCTACCGGCAGGCTGAATATCATTTGGCAGTACTATGTGCGCCGTTGCACCACTTTTGACCGGTTGCCGTTGTAGCGCGTAGCGGCGCGGATGTTTGCCGCAGAGTGTGAACGAGTGTTAATTTTATGTTGTTTAGCAGCTGCAACTGTTAAATCCGTGTTAAACGTAAAAGATTTATGCTCCAAAATTATGTTTTATAACATAAAATACTCTACCTTTGCATCGGTTTTCATGGTATTAGTTTTTAAGGTTAAGAAACCGAGAGTGCGTCGTGAGACGCATGGTTTCAATTTTTCATCGTTTTAGGTTTATGTTAATGGTATTAGAAAGTTAATCAGTTAAGCAATCCCCGACGTGAGTCGTGGATTTTTTTTTGCCCCCATCCGTGCCTCAACGGCGCTGCCGCCTACCACTTTCTGAGGCGGTGAGGCACTTTGACGTGGGGCGAGGTGCAGTTGCTGCTTTTTTTGCCGTTTTTTTGTGCCGAAAGGAAT
>CAMHDX010000091.1 GCA_946183895.1 uncultured Porphyromonadaceae bacterium
GATGAAGCCGCTCCTGATAATCCGCAATCCACTCACGGCCACGCTTCATCAGCTCATCAACCTCGCTTTCATCCTTGGCGATGCCGATAGTTGCCAGTTTAGTATACTTGCCTTTATTCTTTTCTGCAACTATCACACTTACACTGCCCGACCGATTATGTATCTTCTTTATGAACATAGTTAAAAAAACTTTTGCATACCCCAAAAACAGGGTATGCAAAATTACAACAATTTGTTTAATAGGCAATTACAAATTAATACTTTTCCTTCATAAAAAAAGTGACGAAGTCAGGAAAACGCACCTCAAAACACCACTTTTGGCTGATTTCTCTTGTTTAGAGTCACTACATTTGGAGTATATCGTGGCAAGAACTACTCGGTCGTACAGGCCGACATCCGCCTCGAGCAACTATTCCGCGACGAACTTTAGCCGCGGCGCTACAGCGCCTGCGTGTCGTTGTAGAAAAACAGGAACATGGCGATGGTGCCGAAGAAGATGAGCTCGGTCCACATGTTCATCGTCTGGGTGCGCGCGCTATACTTCGCCGCCAGTGCCGGATAGCCCATCTTGACATACTTCTCGGTCTGGAAGCTGCACCACACACCATATCCGGCAGTGGGCAGCGACAGGATCGAGCAACACAACAGCGAGCCGATTAACAGCAACAAACTCGTCCACCTGTAACTCTCGGGCGTGGAGCCGGTGAACCTGTTGTTATTATTGGGTTGCTGCTGTTGCTGCCAGGGTTGCTGCCAGGGTTGCTGCCATGGTTGTTGCGGCTGCGGCTGTGGCTGAGATTGACGTCCATTGCCATTGCCATTGCTGCGGCTACGCGACCGCGTGCGCCGTTGCGGTTGGCTCTGAGGCTGAGGTTGCGGCTGAGGTTGCGGCTGCGGTTGCGACTTGGGCTGAGGTTGCGGCTTGGGCTCGGTGGGCACTGCCATGAGCATCAGCCCGTGGCGCGCCGCCTCGCCGGCAATCAACGTGTCGGCTTGCTTGGAGTCAAATCCGGCAGCCACACACTCGTCGAGCAGCAACCGGTGCTGCTCGGGCAGAATCACCTTGGTGGAGCCCAGTCCCAGTCGCTCAATCTTCTCGCGCACCGAGGCGAAGCGTTGCAGCATCAGCGACTTGTCGTAGCGACGCCGCTGCGACGCGTCAAGCAGCAGTGTGCGGCAAAATCCCAGCAAGTCCACCATAGCCACCTTGCGGTCATTGTTGGCACGCGGCGACCACTCGGTGTACAGGCGCCGATGCGCTTGGTCAATGGCGGTGGCGGTTGCCGTGGACCGCAGTCCCAGCACGTCGTACAAGTCCTTGTGCCCAACGGTCGTCAGGTGGGTGGCGATGCGATTCCAGGTGGTGGTGTCTAGTGGCTGAATGCCGTCGTCGGTGGGAGTAACCGGTGTTGACGACTGCGACGTGGTGACGTTGAGAATTTGCAGGATGTCGGTGTCGCTCAGCATGTCGTACTTGTCGTCCAGGTCCTTGAGCACCGTGGGGTCAATGCGTCCGCCCGGGGCATAGAAGGCACCGTCGCGACGCACCTCGTCGGCTTGGCGCTGACGCTCAGCCTGAACCATCGCGGTGTACTGCGTCGCGTGAGTGCGCAGCAGCGCGTCGGCTCCGGGTGCCTGCAGTGCCGCCGAGAACTTCTTCAACTCAGCCAACTGTGCCTTTTGTGCCGCCGAGAGATAGTTGATGCGGCGATTCAGGTCCCTGACGCGCGCCGTGAGCGCGTCAAGGACTTGCTGCTTGCTATACCCCTTGATGGGGTTAAGCTCCAATAGCGTGAATATGTTAGTCGTACTATCCGCCATCAGTTATATCTCATAGCCTTTTGCCACTCATTTATCATCAGGTCGAACTGCGTCGTGTCGATAGTCTGGGCATACCAGCCGCTGGCAATCCAACCCAGCAACAGCAGCGCCGCGGTGATGATGGCGCAAATCTTGGCAGTGTTGCTATAGCTGTACGCCTCGGGAGCGCCGACCAGATTAGCGGTATTGGTCTTGCCGCTATATATGACGCCAATGATAGCCGGAATCACTGCAATCGGGTTGACACAGCAGCAACACAGCACCGAGCCTATGAGCAATAGCCAGTTCACCATCTTGTAGTCCTCGGCAAGCGGCTGACGACGCGGTTGGTTTACCGGCTGCTGCGGTTGATAAGCCTGCTGATACTGCGGCTGCTGATAAGGCTGCTGCTGATAAGGCTGCTGCTGATATGGTTGCTGTTGATACGGCTGCTGGTAGGACTGTTGTTGGTATGGCTGCTGCGCCGGTTGCTGCTGGTATGGCTGCTGATAGGGCTGCTGTGCCGGCTGCTGCGCCCTGCCTCCCAGGAATGAAGCCAACTCTGCCACCTCGCCCGCGGGCTGCCAGGTCGACATCGACTCGCACCACACCAGTGAGTTCACCGTGAGCCCGTGGCTGAGCAACTCTTGAGGCTCAAAGGGGCCGACCGGCTTTCCGTTTTCAGCGATATAGTATTTCATGACGATAAAAGATTATTGATTGTGTTCAAGAATGTAGTCTAAAATCCGGTTCACGTCGCCCACATTGACCTCGCCGTCGCTATTGACGTCAAGCGAAGGCGCAGCCGCCGTGATGGTGTACACCGCCGGCCCCACAACGTTTTGCTCACCGCTAATGGTGGTGCCGTTGTAGGTGTAAGTGACCATAGCGATGAATTCATCGCCCTCGTTGAGGTCGGCGTGAGTGAAGGTGAACGAGCCGGTCTGCCCTGCGGAAATCTCGACGGGTCGCGTCACCGAGGCATAGTAGTGGGTAATTTGCATGAAGCCCAGGTCCTCAACGCGATACAACTCCACACTCATACGCCCCTCATAGTCGGCGCTCAGGGTGTTGGTGGCGTCAACCTGCACGGTCATCAACGGCGCGGGCACGCTCGCCTCGCCGCTGTTGCGGTCGGCCTGCAACACGGTGGCGGTCAACACTAGCGGGGCCTCGGCGACCTCCTGAGTGGCGCCCGTGAGCCAGCACATAGCCAGCATTATCATCAAAATCGTTTGTTTCATTTTTCTATCAATGTTTAATGTCCACTAAGTCCTCGTAGCGGTAGAACTTGTCGTAGCCCGCCGCCGGCGGCATGAGGCGCGGTTGCTCGCCGCCAATGATGTCAAACGGATTCATGCCGCGCGACAGGTTGACCATCGCGGTGCCCGAAATTCGCTTTGACGACTCGATGTAATACAGTTCGCCGGCGGTATCCAGGGCAAGCTGCAGGTGGAAGATTCCACTGTAGATGCCGGTGTTGTCGGGACACACCGCCTGGACAAATTCCACGACCGCACGAGCCAGCTCGCCGTGCTCGCTGACAAAGCGCACATAGCGGTCATAGCCGTTCTTGATAGTCACCTGGCGGGGGTAGACAGCGATGGCGTCATCGGTGCGCAACACGTCGACAACAAACTCGCGACTGATGTCGATGCGCCGGGTGACACACAGGTCCTCGTGACACGAGACCCCGCGCGTGCCGGCGCTGAGCCGGTTGGGGCGCAGGCACACCGATGTGAGGTCAAACGTTTGAGGCACCTTGATGCGAGTGCCCACGGCGCGCTCAGCCAGCCACAGGTTCATCGCCTGCTTGTCGTAGTACCACGGCTCAACCTGCGCCCACCGGGCACGCTCGCCCGTGAGGGCGAACGCGTGGCGCTGGCGCGTGAGCTCGTCGGCAGGGAAGATATAGGCACCCTCGCTCTCAACGGCACGCATCGCCTCGGCGTCACTGATGTGGCGCACAGCGGGGTGAGGCGACGCTATCGTGGGGAACATTGGGTCGGCATCCGCCATGAGCAGCACGTCGTCGCACTGCGGGTGACGACGCAGGTAATCCATGAAGAAGCGCTCGGCACTGAGCCCGGCGCGACTGCCCGATTCAAAAACCACAAACTGCTTCATCGGCGATAGATGTGCTGGATGTAGAACTTCTCGGCAAAGGGGACACCACATTCCAACCCGCGCATTGCCGCCAACGAGCGGATGCCGGTGGCGTTGAGCGGCGACGGCGAGTGCTTGACCTGCGAGTGGTAGAGCTCGAACAACTCCACCTTGCGGTCAATGCAGTCGGTGATGTCCAGATAGAGCGTGCCGCCGTTCAGGCGGTCGGTGCTCGTGATGAACGGATACTCATACAGGGCGAAAAACGGGGGCATATAACCCTCCTTGAGGCGCATGGCGGTGCGAGCGCACTCCCACAACTTGATGTGGTCCTGGTGATTGCTCGGATAGTTGACAAAGACCTCATCGGGCTCACAGTCGGCAATCTTGCGGTCAATCGCCGAGATTATCTCCACTGCCGGCACGGTGTCCAGCAGCGTGTCGTGGTCCCACTTGATCACGTCGAAGTCAAAGCCGAGCGCCCGCGACACCGCGGTCGCCTCGTCAACCCTCGCCTGCCGGTTTTGTCGACAATCCTTGCCGCCAATGGTGGCATACATCACATGCACCGTGGCACCCGCGGCAATCTCTTTGAGCATATATCCGCCACAGCCCAGAATTTCGTCGTCGGCGTGCGGTGAGAGGATAAGAATCTTCTTGGGCATAATCTTACAAGTACTTTTTCAACTCGCCCTCGAGGAGAGTGGCATCGTCAACACGCTTGACAATCTCACCGCTGACAATGATGAACGAGGTGGGCACGTGGTCAACGGCATAGGAGCTCAAGGCACGCGAATCGGTGCCGGCGGGCTCGTACACGCTTATCCACGGCACATTTTGCGCCGCTTGCTGCCACTGCACGGCATCGGCGTCAAGGCACACTTGATAGACCTCAAATCCCGCACTGTGATGAGCGGTGTACGCGTCGTTAATCACCCGGTTGAGCGCCGGCGAGAACGGCTGGTCGTACATCGTGAAGTTGAGCAGCACCACGCGGTTGCGCGAGGCAACCTCTTGCAGGTCGTGGCTATAGGCGCGATAGTCCTGCAGCTTGATGGGCAGCAACGACGCCTCGGTCACCTCGATGGGCGCGGCAGGCGCTGTGGCAGCTTTGCGCTCACGTTGCACCGCGAGCAGCAGGTTGACCAGGTAGGACGTGCGCGGGTCGCCCGTGCGATACTCATTAAAGCTGTTGGCGACTGCGCCGATGATGCGGATGTCTTGCTTGTCGCTCGGGTCAAACACCGGCTTGCCACCTATCCACTTGTTGATGGCATAGTAGGCAGGCATTGACGACGGACTGGCGACAATGCGGCGGGCGAGGCTCTCCTTCCACACGGCAAACTCAGCATTCGCCGTGTCGGCAACGGCAAAGCGCATCGCCTCCTTGTCAATGGTCATTATCTCCACAGCGTCCT
>CAMHDX010000092.1 GCA_946183895.1 uncultured Porphyromonadaceae bacterium
CATCTTCGAAGCTCTTGCATGGTCCTTAATACATAGTCGGGTCTTCGACCCGAACGACCTCTTCAAGGTCCGTTTTTAATTTTGACACACCCTCTAAGCTCTAGTCGCCCCTAACGGGGCTTGCTGTCGTCGCGAAGGTTCTCTACCGGCGCGCGTTCACTATGATTAATGGTGAATTCGCGCCGGGCGGGTGGTGGTTTAATGATTTTTTAACACTGCTCGAGGACAATGTAGCGAAATAATAGATAACTTTGCACGATTTTAGGCTTTTATACCATTTGATCTAGACAATCTATATAATCTAGAACTTCTAGACAATCTAGACCATTGAGACAATTTGAGCAAATTCAAAACATTAACAAATAAACCTATTAACTACAATGACAGCATTTAGACGAATCAAGACGGTAGTCTTGCTTGCAGCGCTGCTTCCGTTGACCGCCCTGGCTCAGGGCTGGCCGGCACAGTATGGCGGCGTCATGCTGCAGGGCTTCTTCTGGAACAGCTACTACCCCTATGCCTCCGACGGCTCGCGTCGCACGACCAACGCCGACAAGACATTGTGTGTGATGAACTTTAGTAATGCCAGCAACCCCAAGTGGTCATTCCCCTCAACTGCGTACACTAACGACATGGAGTGGGAAGTACCCATCACCACGTGGAGTGTGCTTGAGGCAAACGTAAACAACATCTCGCCCTACATCGACGTAATGTGGGTGCCGCAGAGTGGCGCCAACACCGCTCCGCAGGAGTACGTTGCCTATCCCGGCCAGCTGAACCCCGACTGTATGGGCTTTGTGCCGGTCTACTGGTTTAACCACGGCAAGAAGGACAGCAACGGCCACTACTACACCGCCACTTGGCACGCACCCAAGCAGGACACTAACTCTAAGCAGTATTGGGACCTTGAGGAGAGTGCCGAGGTGAAGTCCTACTTCGGCTCGGAGGACGAGTTGCGCAGCATGATTCGCGCCTATCAGAACGCCCCCGGTGGCGGCACCAAGGTCATCATGGACGTCATCCTCAACCACAAGGGCGGCATCGACTATTGGTCGCAAGGCTGGTTTAACGGAATTAACGACGATAACACCAAGGCAAACTTCTACCACTCCTACTACAAGTCAACGAGCTACAACTACCCGTGGGAGAAGAGCAACAATCCCGACCCTGCCTACACAACACAGGACGGCTATGACATCACGTGGAGCAGCAAGGACATCTGCGGTGACGATGAGCTCTTCAGCGGTCCGCTCAAGAATTGGTTCAACCCTGCCGACAAGGGTGCTCCCGACACCGCCGACAAAGGTGGCTGGGCACGCGACCTTGACCACACCAGCGCCCACGTGCAGTACAACATCAACCGCTACCTTGACTTCCTGCTCAACGACCTGGGCTACGATGGCCTGCGCATTGACTACGTCAAGGGATTTACCGGTAACTATATGGGCAAGTTCCTCAACGAGGCGGGTCCGTCGTTCTCGGTTGGCGAGTGCTACGATGGCAGTGCCACCACCGTCGGCGACTGGGTGCGTAGCACCACGACCGCCGGCGCCATCCAGAGCGCGGCGTTCGACTTCCCGCTCAAGTTTGTCATCAACGGAGCTTTCAGCAAGCGCTTGGGCACTGATGGACAAACCCAGTGGCACAAGTGGATCTATCTGGGCAATGAGGGCATGATCAACGACTGGCAGTTAAAGCGCTACGCCGTAACCTTTGTCGACAACCACGACACCTTCAAGAATCTGCCTCACGACCAGCACCACCAAGGGCCCACCAGTGGCAATGGTGAGGACGGCGGCAAGTGGAGTTATGTGGACCACGGCGGCGCCAACGGCACCAGCGGCAACGACCGCCTGAACTTCATGGTGGAGGAGGCTAATGCTTACATCCTGTGTATGCCCGGCACCCCGTGCTTGTTCTACCCGCACTTTATGCATCCCGATTGGGGCGTAACCATCCGCAAGATGATTCGCGCTCGCCGCACTGCCGGCATCACCAACATGAGCGGCCTCTACAGTTATGGCACATGTAATGACGATGGTGGCGGTTGGCGCGTTGTCGGCGACAAGTACGAAATTATCTACCAGGTGGGCGAGAACGCCTGGGGCGATGTGCCCGCCGGCTACACCCAGATTTGGGACAACGAAGGCCGCGACTATGTGAGTGAGGACAGCAAATTACGCAAGAACAAGGTGCGCGTGCTCATCAGCAGCAGCATCACCTCCGCGGAATTCAACAACATCACCTACCATGGCGACGGCACCCTTGCCGATCAGTTGAAAGCCAACAACCTGAAGGACAACGTGACCTACGGCTACGCCATCGTGGACAAGCCCAGCGGTACATATCAGAACAGCGTGACGGTCAACGTGCGACCCAACCGCAATGGTGTGGTGCTCGTCTACACTACCGACGGCTCTACGCCCACTGCCAGTAGCCGCCAGATCACCCAGGCTACCGACCTCACCTACACCAAAGACGTCACGCTCAAGGTTGGTGTCCTCACCGGCGAAAAAGTGGTGAACAGCACTGTGGAGAGCCGCAACTACTACATCAGCAGCAATGCCGTGAGCACCCTGCACGTCTACCTGCAAGCCACCACCGACCACCTTGCTCTCAGGGCATGGGAAGGCGATAACCGAGATACCCCCACCCCCATTCAAGACTGGAAGAGTGCCTCCAACGGCATCGCTAAGGTGGAGATAGGCGGTCGCGAGTGGTACGACTTCCCAATCAATAGCACAAACTTCAACTTCTGCATCCGCTACGACAATGGCAGTGATAAGGATGACAACAACGAAATCACCAACATCGGCGGCGTGAAGGCGTGGGTTGAGAAAGACGAAAACGGCAACGATGTCAAAAAGAACCTCAACACTAAAGGCGTTGGCGACTACCTGGGTGTGACTCAGGATGTGTTCCTACACATTGAGGGTCAGACCTACACCGATGTCACCGCGTCGTACATCGCGATGGCTAACGACCCGTTAGTGAGCATTGACAAGGCGAGCGGCACCTACGACGTGGGCACGCTCACCGTGAACCTCAATAGCAACAACAGCAAGTATCCGATTGTGTACACGACCAATGGCACTGCCCCCACCGCCAGCAGCACTCAGGCAACCCTGAGCAAGGTCTTGACACTGGGCACCGGCAGCCACACCATCCGCGCCGGCATCCTCAAGGACGGCCAGGTCATCAACACCGTCGCCCGCCGCTACACCGTCAACGCAGCACCCAACACCAACATTGACGTGTTTGTCCTAGTGGTAGATCCTGACGATTATGAACGCAGTTTGACACCTTATATCCACTACTGGGGCAACACATCAACGGCCACATCGGAGCCTATTAAGATGACCGACATTAAGTTTATGGGCGGCAAGCCTTGGTTCCACATTACTTTAGGTGCCGGTTGCTCCAACTTCCTTCTGGCCCAGGATGCTGCATATGAGCACAAAACTGGAGATATCACTGGTTTAACTCCTGGCCAATATTACTACTTATACGATATCAAGGATAAGCAAGCAAAGGCAACAACCAAGAACACTACTGCTCGTACACTTTATCTTGGTGCTGATGATATGGCGCGAGTTCATGAATACGATAACGATGGAGATCACCCCGGATGGAATGGTTGCCACGTAACGGCAATGCCATCCGTTACAATTGGTGGTAATTCGTGGCGCTTCGTCAGCTACGAGAAATCAAAATTCAGTTTTAAGCTGGTTGGCAAGAAATCTGGATGGAATGATTACAACAGTACCCCCGATGATTGGTACAAAGATTTGGAAGAGGATAAATTTGTCTATTATCCTAAAGATGGAGACGTAGACACTTGGGCAAAGTGGGCCGATGCGACAGATGTCACAGAGAACTTCAGCAGTCAGATTCCTGCCGACCAGTGGAGCGCCGAAACCGCAGCGGTCGATGTGTTACCGAGTTGCGCTACTTATGTGCCGGGGGCGCACTACATCTACTTCGAGAACGATGTGGACGGCGTGATCGCTCCGTTTGCCTATCCGTACACCGACAACGCGACCGGTGGTGCCACCGAGTTTGCCGGCTCTTGGCCGGGCGAGCAGCTCATCGAACCGGTGGGCACCGCGCCCAACGGCAACCCGATTTACCGCTTCACCATCGTTGACGACACGGCTCCTGCCAAGCTGATCTTCAACAACCTGGGCGGAAATTCTGAGGCTACTCCGGCTCAGTCGAATTCGTACACCTGGGTTGACGGCGGCTACTACAGCTACAACGGCGGCAGCCAGGGCACGGTGAGCGGCAGCGGCAGCGCCGAGACTGCGACCGAGATGTCGATGCGCGACATCATCGCCAACGGCACCAAGAACAGCAAGTACACCATCAGCAACAGCGTGACCTGCGTCAAGGCAAAGCAAGTGGACAATGTCTGGTACCTGTGGGTCAAGGACACCGACGCGGAGGGTTTCAACCGCTACGAGCCCACAAGTGACGCGATGCGCGCAAACGCACTCGCCAACACCAAGGGCCACACCGTGGGCAGCTTTGGCGAAGTATACCACTACGACTTGCTCTACAAGGAAGAGAACGGCAACCTGGTGAACAACTTCGACCAGAGCAACTGGATGAAGATTAAGCTCACCGGCATGAGCATCAACCCGAGCGACTACGAGGGCAAAATCCTCGAGGGTAGCACCATCACCGGCACCTACACCGACGTTAACAACCCGACGCTGGAGATGAATCTGCTCACGCCCATCACGGGTGGCAATGCCGAGGCGTACACTCCCAACAAGTACACCCCCGCCAACTTCATCAGCCATGATGGCGAATACGCCGACTGGTTCTTCATGCGCCCACGCGTGCAGGAGTATGCCGAGGTCTGGTATGCCAAGTGGGACGGCTCTAACTCTAAGTTCGTTATGCCGAACGAGGATGACGCGCCAGGTGAGCTCTATATTAAAGAAAACCTGAGTGGAGTTGCTCCTGAGAACGGCAAAACCTACAAGCTGGAAGGCTTCATTGAGAACAAGACCTCGAGTGCCGGTGCACCGCGCCGCGCTCCGAGCACTGGCGGCGGCTATAGCATCACTATCACTGCTGCCGACGGCGGTGTGCTCACCGCGGTTGACGACGTGAAGGTGGAGCGCCAGGCAGTGGGCGTGCGCTACGTGAACCTGCAGGGTGCGCAGTCCGCCAAGCCCTTCGACGGCATCAACATCGTGGTGACGACCTATAGCGACGGCACCACCTCGACGACCAAGGTGCTGTACTGATACCCGCGCCGGTAGCGGCGCTGCCGCTACCACGCCGCGCATAGAGCGGTGGG
>CAMHDX010000093.1 GCA_946183895.1 uncultured Porphyromonadaceae bacterium
TCAAACAGCGCGGCAATGTCCTCGGCACTCTCCTCGGCAGCCAGGCGTGCCACCTCGGGCTCGTCGCCGGCGCCAAGGCCCTCGGTCACCGTGGGACCGATGATGAGACGGTTGGGCACGGGCGATTCCTCCAGTGCCTGGCGGTCGGTGTTCAACACGACGAACGACACGCCCTCAACGTGCTGGTTGTACATGTGGTTAATGGCGTTGTTGCCGCCGCCACCCACACCGACAACCTTGATGATGACCGGTGCTGACGGTGGTGTAATCTCAAAGCCCGGATTTCCAATCACCTGATCCATATTGTTATTCATTGTTCAATTGAATTTTGCTTGGTTAATGTGTCTGATTACTTCAAGTCGCCGTCATCCTCGGTGAATATATTTCCCAAGGCTTCCTTGAAGCGGTCAAGGAAGCTTCGCTTAACGGGCTTCTTGGGCAGGTCATCGCCAACCTCCTCGACGGGCTGCTTCTCCTCGACGGGCTTGGCAATCTCGACCTCGGGTGTCTCAAAGATGTTGCGCTCGACGCACGTGCGGTCGCCCAGCAGTCGCGATGCCTCCATCACCAGCGCGAAGCTCTCGACATACTCCAGGCGGTTGAAGGTGTGGGTGCGCACTGTGAGGCCCGACGGCATTGCCGCCGAGCGCACCTTGGCCTTGAGCGCTTGTTCCACTCGCTGGTCAAGACCCGGCATGAGCGATGTGCCGCCGGCGAGGACCACGCTCTTGATGGCTCCGGTGCTCAGGTTGGCGGCGTTGAGTGCCTCGTCAACGTTGAACAGAATCTCGTCGGTGCGCGACACAACGTAGTTGCTGGTCTCGTTGAGCCTCACGCCCTCAATGGTCACGTCATCGGCGCGCTGCGAGGCGAACACGTTGGGCAACTGCCGCTTGATGGCCTCGGCGGTATCCTCGACGATGCCGATGCCGTTGGCGATGTCGCGCGTGAGATTGCGACCGCCCATGGGCAGCGTGTTGAGGTACTGCAACGTGTTGTTGCGATAGTATGCCATCGTGGTGGTCTCGGCGCCGATGTCCAGCAGCAGGCCTCCCAACTCGTGCTCATCTTTGCTCAACAGGTGCTCGCCCATCGCCACCGGCGTGATGATGTATTGCTTGGCATTGGTGCCGAAGCTCAGCGCGCGCTCCATGTTGAGCTTCAAGCGGCCCTTGGCGATAATCAGGTTGATGTTAGCCTTGATCAAACTGCCCACTTGCCCAACCGGGGTGCGCGTCTCAGCACCGTCGACCACAAAGCTCATGGGAACCGCGTCAATGACCTCGTAACCCTTGATTGTCATGCGCCGTGCCTCGGCGAGGATGCCGTTTATCGACTCTTGACTGATGGCGACACTCGAGTCGATGCTACGTGTAATCTCGACCGTGTGATTGTGAAGCCACCGCCCCGACAAACCCACAAACACCAGGGTGATTGTCCCGTCAACGGCATTCTCAATCTGCTTTAAAATGCGGTTAATGCTGCTTTTTAAGTTCTCAATGTTCTGCACTATTCCGTAGCGCACACAGTTGCTGGTTTGTTCGACAAACACGTTGGTGATTGTCGACTGGCCCGTCGGCAACTTCTCGGCAAGCATTCCAACAATCTTGCTGCTGCCAATCTCTAACGTGACAATGTACTGGTTTTGTTTCATATCTGCGGAATTGGTTTTATCGGTTGGCTATGGTTATTCGTGATTAATTTGCTTGTTTAATGTCATGGCGCGTCGAGTCAATGCTCATTGTCGCCAGGTCGGGCGTTGGCTCATCGTAGGTCTCGTTGAAGTCTTGTGCCACCTTCTTGGACTTGTCGCGGCGGGTCGCCACCACACGGTAGTCCCACTTGAGCGAAATAGTGTCATACTTCATCCAGCCCACCGTGGGGAGCACCTTGTGGTAGAACAGCTTGAGCTTGTCCATCTTGCCGTCAAGGTTGTCCAGGTTGCCCACATTGACGATGTGGCCGTTGACACGCGGCACCAGATAGATGTTGTTGCTGTCGCCCAGCATGTACATCGACACGATCTCGCGTAGCTCCTTGTCGTGGTCGATGGTGCTGACAAGCGGCAGGATGCGTGTCGCGGGGAACTTGCTCGTGAAGTGTCCCTCGACCACCGGCACGTCGGCGTGATAGGCAGCGGTCGCCTCCACTTGCTTGCCGGTGCGGTTGATGTAGTAGGACCGGTCGCCGTCAAACACGCGCAGCACCGGCACTATCTGGGTGGCGCGCACCAGCAACCGGCCGCCGGGACACTTGGTGCACTCGGCGTGCTCGATGTACTCGCTGCGCTCGAGAGCGAGTTCTATCTTGTCGGTGTTGATGTCACGCATCGGCAGTCCCACCGTGTTTATGCCCAGCTTGGCGAGCTGCGCCTTCACGCCGGCGGGCGTGACAAACGTGCTGCTGTCGGCATTGGCTATCTCGACAACAACGTCGCCGCACAATTCACTACCGGACTTGTGCTTGGACCAGTAACTCGCTGCCACTATCATCGTTAGCATCAGCAGCACCATTAATATGCGCCAAAATTGCTTCACTGCGCTCCTTGCTTTAATACCTCGGCACAAATTTGAGGCAACATGTCAACCACATCGCCCGCGCCAAGAGTCAAAAGGACTTCAAAATTAAGCAAATGTATTGAATTAATCAAATTTTCTTTGCTATAAAGTGATTTTTTTGCGCACGTGGCTCGCTCCAGTAGCATTTGGCTGCTCACACCCTCGATGGGTAATTCGCGGGCGGGGTAGATGGGCAGCAGCAGCAACTCGTCGGCTGCCGACAAGGCGGCGGCGAACTCGTCGGCGAAGTCGCGCGTGCGGGTGTACAGGTGCGGCTGGAAGATTACGCTGAGTTTGCGACCGGGATACAGGTCGCGCACGCTCCTGATGCTCGCGGCTATCTCTTGGGGGTGATGCGCGTAGTCGTCAATCACCACTTTGCCCGTGGGACCCTGCTGCTTGATGTGGAACTCAAAGCGGCGCTTGGCACCCATGAAGGTGGACATCGCCGCGCTCATGCCGGCAGCGTCAGCGCCCACTAGGGTGCAGGCTGCCATCGCCGCGATGGCGTTCTCGATGTTGATGTCGACCGGCACGCCGAGCTCAACGCCCTCAATCGTGCCCTCAGGGCTCACAAAGTCGAAGCGTATAGTGCCGTCGCCCTTGACGATGTTAGCGGCATGGAAGTCGCCGCTTGTGCGACCGTAGGTGTACAACCTCACGCTGGGCTGCAGTCGCGGCTCGAGGATGATGCCCTCGTGCATAATCAACGCGCCACCCGGGCGTATCAGGCTCGTGAAGTGGGCAAAGCCCTCACGATAGGCGTCGGGGGTGCCGTAGATGTCCAGGTGGTCGGGGTCGGTGCTCGTGACCACGGCAATGTAGGGGCGCAGGTGGTGGAACGAGCGGTCAAACTCGTCAGCCTCAATCACGCTCAGGTCGCTCGTGTCGCTGAGCAGGAAGTTGGTGCCGTAGTTGCGCAGCA
Source organism: uncultured Porphyromonadaceae bacterium (assembly GCA_946183895.1). Taxonomy (GTDB): domain Bacteria; phylum Bacteroidota; class Bacteroidia; order Bacteroidales; family Muribaculaceae; genus Sodaliphilus. Next base: position 3,484 of record CAMHDX010000093.1, read on the forward strand.
CGCCGCCCAGGAAGGCGTTGCAGCCCACTCCGCTACTGTGCAGGATGTGTGCCGCCATGCTGCTGGTCGTGGTTTTGCCGTGGGTGCCGGCAAAGCACAGGCCGCGACTGCCCTCGGTGATGATGCCCAGCACCTTGGCGCGCTTGACGACCTCAAAGCCGTTGTCCCTGAAGTAGCATAGCCCGCGGTGCTCGGCGGGCACAGCCGGGGTGTACACCACCAGGGTCTTGGACGCGTCGCGACACCACTCGGGGATGAGGCTCGGGTCCTCGTCAAACACGATTTCCACGCCCTCGCTCTGTAAGGCAGAGGTCAACTCGCTGGGAGTGCGGTCGTAGCCCGCCACGCGCTTGCCGCGCGAGAGAAAGTAGCGCTCAAGCGCTGCCATGCCTATGCCGCCCGCGCCTACAAAGTATACTGAATCGAATTCTTTCATTTCAGGTCTTGTGTTTTCTTGTGTGAATTACTATTTGACCGCCACGATGTTGACGCGCACTTCGTCGCTCATCTCGCTCGATGTCAACATTCCTAAAATTAATTTCTTGTCATCGGCCCATTCGCCAAGGTTTTCATTCACGCCCATCAGTTCAGATGCCATTAGTTTAGAACTCGGCGTGTGGCAGATTGCCACCAGCAGGACACATGACGTCTTGATGAACTCCTCGTCGCGGTTGATTGCAGTCTCAAGGGCTGTCACGAGCCGCCCGTCACCGCTCGCGCCGCCCGTCGCCAGGACTGCCTCCTTGCCCTGGGTAAGGGTGTTGAACAAGTCCTGCGAGTCAATATTGATTCTCCCAGCGCGGTTCGTGATGTTAGCCATTTCAATGACTGTTGTCGCGGCTTGGGCTGCATCGGCGGCAACGAATCGTGTGTTGGCTGCCGGGTGCAGGTCATCGCGTGTGCCGGTAATGGCTGTCGCGAGGATGCCACGCTCATGGGCAGTGGCTAGTATCTGCCCGGCGAGGCTTGGCTCACCGTCAAGGTTAATGACAATCGCCATCCGGCAATCGTCACGGAACAAGGAGGGCTCGCGGGTGTCGCTGGGCGAGACTATGTGGCGACACGGCGCGATATTGTGGGCGGCAATTATTGTCAGCGCCTCTTGGGCGGCATTGCCAATGCCGAATACTTGGACATAACTCATTAGATATTCCATAGCGGTTAAGAATCGATGATGGTAGAAATTTGGTCTACTATAGCTGCTGCAGCGTCGGCGAGTGCCATCGCCTTGATGTTGCGCTCCAGGGCGGCGATGCTTGCCTCGTCGTGGACGAGCTGGAGCATCTTGTCGACCAGTGCGACGCTTGCGGTGGGCTCGCCTCCGGTGTGTTTGCTGTCGTCGTCGTGCACCAGCACTGCCGCGCCCTTGTTCACGAGTGCCAGCGCGTTGTGGCGCTGGTGGTCCTCGGCGACAAACGTGGCGGGGACGAGGATGGCGGCCTTGCCCAGCAGCTGCAGCTCGCTGATGGAGCTGGCACCGGCGCGCGACACCACGAGCGTCGCGGCGCGGTAGGCGAGGTCCATGCGGTCGATAAACTCGGTGCGAATCACGTTGCCGGGCTTGACGCGCTCCATGGCGGCTATCGCCTCGTCGTGCAGATACTTCTTGCCGGTTTGCCACAGCACCTGCACGCCGGTGGAGTTGGCGGCGAGTTTCTCCAACCCGTTAATCATGGCGCGGTTGATGGTTTGCGCGCCCAGGCTGCCGCCCACCACCAGCACGGTGGGCACGTCGGGCCCCAGATGGTGGTCTATGAGCACCCGCTTGGC
>CAMHDX010000094.1 GCA_946183895.1 uncultured Porphyromonadaceae bacterium
ACGTCCGAGAGCGTGTCGGAGGGCCACCCCGACAAGGTAGCTGACCAGATCAGCGACGCGGTGCTCGATCGCTTTCTCGCTTATGACCCCAATTCGCGCGTAGCGTGCGAGACGCTTGTCACCACCGGCCAGGTGATCATTGCCGGTGAGGTGAAGAGCGAGGCATACATCGATTTGCAACAAACTGCCCGTGAGGTGATTACGCGCATCGGCTACGACAACAGCGCGCTGATGTTCGACGGCAACTCCTGCGGATTGTTCAGCGCGCTGCACGAGCAGAGCGCCGACATCAACCGCGGCGTCGACCGCGAGGAGCCCAGCGAGCAGGGTGCCGGCGACCAGGGCATGATGTTCGGCTATGCCACCAACGAGACCCCCGCCTACATGCCGCTGCCGCTGTACCTCGCCCACCTGCTGCTGCGCGAGCTCGCCCACATACGCCACCACCACAAGGAGCTCATGCCCTACCTGCGCCCCGACGCCAAGAGCCAAGTCACGGTTGAGTACGACGGCGAGACCCATCGCGCCGTTCGGGTCCATACCATCGTTATCAGTACGCAGCACGACGAGTTCATCGTGCCCAAGGCGAAGACCGAGGAGGCGCAAAAAGCCGCCGATGCCGCCATGCAGTCGCGCATCAAGGCGGACGTGCTCAGCATCCTGCTGCCGCGCGTCAAGGCGAAGTTGCCCGCTGCGCTACGCTCGCTGTTTGACAGCTCGATGGTGGTACTCGTCAATCCCACCGGCAAGTTCGTCATTGGCGGACCTCACGGCGACACCGGCCTGACCGGTCGCAAGATCATCGTTGACACCTACGGCGGCTACGGCGCGCACGGTGGCGGCGCCTTCAGCGGCAAGGACCCCAGCAAGGTCGACCGCAGTGCCGCCTACGCCGCGCGTCACATCGCCAAGAACGCCGTTGCCGCCGGCGTTGCCGACCGCATGCTCGTGCAGGTGAGCTACGCCATCGGCGTAGCGAAGCCCGTGAGCTTCTACGTCAACACCTACGGCACGAGCCATGTGTCGCAAAGCGACGCCGAGATTGCCGAGGTGCTGTCGCGCCTGTTCGACATGACGCCGGCGGCGATTGAGCACCGCCTCAAGCTGCGCGCCCCCATCTACGAGGAGACTGCGGCGTACGGCCACATGGGCCGTGAGCCGCGCGAAGTGATCAAGCACTTCACCAGCCCCTACGAGGGCGAGCGCACCATCAAGGTCGAGCTGTTCACCTGGGAGAAGCTGGACCGCGTGGACGTGGTCCGCGCCGCTTTCAAAATTCCGAATTAAGACGAATGTGGTCCGAATGAAGACGAATGTGGTCCGAATGAAGACGAATAAATCCGAATGAAGACGAATGTGGTCCGAATGAAGACGAATGCGGTCCGAATGAGCCTTGTGGCCGACGGTCACGAGGGCGCCGAAGGTGACCAAACAACGCTAAACCCCACGGCGCGTTGGCTGAATGCCAACGTGGCGTGGGGCAAACGGACAAACACAAATCCGGCCTCGAAGAGGGCGAACAAAAAAACAACCACAACCACCAACACCATGAGCGCAGTAATGCAATTTATCACATCGTCATCAACACATATCGACGACAAATGACCATACCACAATTGGCCAGTGCCGATTTATATGCATACATAGCCGGAATTATCCGCAAAAAGAACTGCATCGTCTATGCCATCAACGGGATAGAGAATCATATCCACATTTTAATCCATCTGCGTCCGGATGTGAAATTATCAGACTTGATAAGGGATATCAAACTCAGTACGGGGCAATGGATAAAAATTCATCAGGCCCGATTCCCCATGTTTGAGGGCTGGGGCAAGGAATATGGGGCATTCACTTACGCAATGCGTAGCAGGGAGATGCTGGAGAAGTACATTGCCAACCAGCGTGAACATCATCAACGTCAATCGTTTGAAGCTGAATATAAGCATCTGGTGGAGATTGCAGGGATTGATTGGAATGATAATCGCTTGACGTGACGGTATTGTTCGCCCTCTTCGAGGCCGTATGGGGGTGGGATTGTCGTGGCCCCACGCCACGTTGGCATTCAGCCAACGCGCCGTGGGGTTTAGCTTTGTTGGCTCGCATTCTGCGAGCATGTGGCCGTCGGCCACGAGGCCACCCCCCCGCGCGCCGCTCACCAATGCCGCATTCTCTAAGACCTCTAAGACCTCTAAGGCCTCTTAGATCTCTTAGATCTCTAAGACCTCTGATCACTCTGATTACTCTGAGTGGGAGAGCTCTCGGTGAGCTCTTAAAAGTCGAGGAGGGGGAGGTGGGCGCGGGTGTACGGCATCTTGTAGCGGGTGAAGTGCCACCACTCGCGCGAGAAGGTGCCAAAGCCCGCCGCGGTCATCACGCGGCGCAGCAGGCGGCGGTTGTTCATCGCCTCGCGGCTGATGATGCCCCGCTTGACCAGCGAGGGCTCGGCGGTGATGTGCGCCGCCGGCGTGAACGTGTCGAACGGCGTGCCCATGTCGACCGGCACGCCGTCGAGCGTGAGGGCGATGTCGACCGCCATGCCGTAGTTGTGCGGCCCGCCGCGGTGCGGCTTGGCGACGTAGCGCTCGTTGGGCGTGCCCTTGACGCAGTCCCACATGGTGCGCTGCACGCTCAGCGGGCGCGCCGCGTCGTAGATGATGAAGCCATAGCGCACATCCACCGTGCGCAGCATGGCGAGCGCCACCAGCAGCGAGCGCGCCGTCTCAGGCGTCAGGTAGGCACGCGTGAGCGAGCCGTACATCTGCCGCCCCACAAAGTTGTTGGTAGTGGCATAGCGCAGGTCCACCGTGATGGCGCTGTCTAGCGCGCCCACGTCGACCAGGCCGTATTGTGTCATCAGGCTATCAAGCGACGCCGCGGTGGAGCCCATAGCAGTAGCGAGCCACAGCACGAGCAGTAGCAGGCAGCGCGTCATTCGAACGCCCCCTCAAACGATTCCTCACTCTCGGCGACACCTTCGCCGCCACCGTCACTGCTGCCGAAGTAGTGGCCCACATCGCCGGCACACGGGTCAAAGCCCGCCGGGAACTTGAACTTCATGTCCTGGGAGTAGGGCAGCTGGCTGTTGGCGTAGATCTCCTTCATGTACAGGCCGAACATAGGCAGCGCCGCCGCGGCACCCTGGCCGATGGCCATGCTGTTGAAGTGGATGTAGCGCTCCTCGCCGCCAACCCACACGCCCGTGACCAGCTCGGGCGTAAAGCCCATGAACCACGCATCGCTGTTGTAGTTGGTAGTACCCGTCTTGCCGCCAATCTCAGCCTTGAGGCCGTACACCGAGCGCAGACGCGCGCCCGTGCCGTGGTTCACCACGTTCATGAGCATCGACAGCATCTTGAGCTGGGTGTCCTCGCTCATAATCTCCTTTTGGGCGCCGCTGAACTCGGCGATGACATTGCCACGGTTGTCGGTGATGCGCGACACGTAGACCGGCGCGACGCGCATGCCGCCGTTGGCGAACGCCGAGTACGCCGCCACCATTTCGCGCAGGCTCACCTCGCATGCGCCCAGGCTCAGCGCCGGCGTCGCGTCCAGCTTGCTGGTGATGCCGAACGAGTGCATCCACTCAGCCAGCAGCTCCGGCCGGTAGACCTCGTAGCCCTGCTCCTGGATCCAGTTGGGCGAGGTGCCCTCCATGAAGCCCGCGCTGATCGAGTTGACCGAGCTGGTTAGCGCCTGCAGCAGCGTCATCGTGCCGCCCACGCCGCGCGGATTCCACAAGTCGTTGTACCACCGTATGTTGGGTGAGCCGCCCGGGCGCACCGAGCACGGCGTGAGGCCGAACTCGTTGATGGGGTAGGAGTAGACAAACGGCTTGACCGTCGAGCCAATCTGGCGGCGGCCCGTAGCCACCATGTCGTACTTGAAGAAACGGAAGTCCGGTCCGCCCACGTACGCCTTGACGTAGCCCGTGACCGGGTCCATCGACATCAAGCCGCAGCGCAGGTAGGTCTTGATGTACAGCAACGAGTCCATTGGCGTCATCGACACTTCCTTTTCGCCGTCGTAGCTGAAGATCTTCATCTCCACCTTGGTGTTGAAGTTCTTGAGGATATCGTCCCACGAGAGGCCCTGCTTGTGCAGCACGCGGTAGCGCTCGGTGTGCTTGATGGCATTCTTGATGAGCGCCTGCTTGACCTTGGGGCTGCACTCGGCGGTGTTGTTGGTGTAGGGGTTGCGCATGCCGCCGCGCTCGCGTATGAACGCCGGCTGCAGCGTGCCCGCCATGTGCTTGCGCACGGCGTGCTCGGCGGCCTCCTGCATGCGCGAGTCGATGGTGGCGTAGATCTTGAGGCCGTCACTGTAGATGTCGTAGTGGCTGCCGTCGGGCTTGGTGTTCTTGTGGCACCAGCCGTACAGCGGGTTGGTCGCCCACGCCACGCTGTCGTCAACAAACGCCTGCCTGTTCCACGAGGGGTAGTCCTCAGGCTTGGGCTCCCTAGCGGTCATCACACGGCGCAGCTCCTCGCGGAAGTATGGCGCCAGGCCGTCGTTGTGGTCCACCTTGTGGTAGCTGAGCACCAGCGGCAGCTGCTTGATCGAATCAGCTTCAGTCTGAGTGAGGTAGCCGCCCTTGACCATCTGGTCAAGCACCACGTTGCGGCGTCCCACCACGCGGTCCTTGTGGCGCAGCGGGTTGTAGTATGACGGATTCTTGCACATGCCCACCAACGTTGCCGATTCCTGGATGTTGAGCATCGCCGGGTCCTTGCCGAAGTACACAAACGCGGCGGTCTTGATGCCCACGGCGTTGTTGAGAAAGTCAAACTGGTTGAAGTACATCTGCACGATTTCGTCCTTGGTGTAGTAGCGCTCCAGCTTGACGGCGATGACCCACTCGACGGGCTTCTGGATGGCTCGCTCGAGCAGGCCGTTGCTCTCGGGCGAGTAGAGCTGCTTGGCGAGCTGCTGGGTGATGGTCGAGCCGCCGCCGGCGCTGCGCTGCCCCATCAGGATGGTCTTGATCATCGCCCTGCCGATGGCGCGCAGGTCGATGCCGCTGTGCTCGTAGAAGCGCGCGTCCTCGGTCGCCACCAGCGCCTGGTGCAGGTAGGGCGACAGTTGGTCGTAGTCCACCGCCACGCGGTTGCCCTTGCTGCGGTAGTAGCGGCCCATCTCCACGCCGTCGGTGGTGTAGATGGTCGACGCGAACTTGTCGGTGGGGTTCTTGAGCTGGTCAATAGCCGGCATGTAGCCGATTACGCCGGCATAGATGAGGACAAACAGC
>CAMHDX010000095.1 GCA_946183895.1 uncultured Porphyromonadaceae bacterium
CGACGGTCTCCAAAACCGTAGGTCGTGAGTTCGAGTCTTACTTCCCGTGCTAATTTGTGAGATAACAAACCAAACAAATGAAATTTTTCAACAAAATACTTACGGATATCCAGGAGAGTTATAACGAGTTGGTTTATAAAGTCTCTTGGCCGACGAAGAAGGACCTTGTTAATAGCACAGTAGTGGTGATGTCAGCTTCCATCATCTTCGCTCTTGTGATATTTTGCATCGACTTCGTCTTCAACACGATGATGGAGTATGTCTACAAGCTGCCTCAGTATCTGTCTTGATCTTGGCTTCCACAAGTGAGATACAGTAAATTGAGGCTTTATTGTGGCAATCACATCGGTTTGAGTGTTAGTTTTTAATAGAAATCAGTCATCATCTAATCCAACAAAGAGAGAGAAGGACAATGGCAGCAGTTACGAAGCAGTGGTATGTGCTACGCACGATTTCGGGTAAGGAGTTAAAGGTTAAGGAGATGCTTGAGGCAGCCTGTAACAACAATCCTGACTTGGCTCGTTGCATCTCGCAGGTGTTAGTACCGGTTGAGAAGGTATATACGACACGTGGCGGCACCAAGGTTGTTAAGGACCGGGTGCTGTTTTCGGGCTATGTGTATGTTCACGCGGCGTTGGAGAATGGTGTTGAGAGTTTCTTGCAAAACACGAGCAACGTGATTGACTTCCTGCGTTCGCGCGAGGGTCGCAAGTCTCCCGTGACGGTTCCGGAGTCTCAAATCCAGCACATGCTGGGCGAGGCAACGCGTCGTGAGGAGGAGAATGCCGACCTGTACAACGACTTCATGGTCGGCGAGAGCGTGAAGGTGAATTACGGCCCGTTCTCGGGGTTTGTCGGAGAGATCCAGGAGGTGAACCGCGAGAAGCACGAATTGACGGTGATGGTGAAGGTCTTTGGCCGTGCCACGCCGTTGACGTTGGATAATTCGCAAGTAGACCGCGAGTAGAGCACATCGTGGTGACCGTGGGGCTGATGCCCGCGGCGAGGTTATGTTACGAGCCTCGTCGTGAGTGTTGTGCGCTCGGGCAGTAGTGATGTGGGGCTATTAGAGGTAGTTTATTAATCAATAAACGCATTTTTTAAAACAAGTTAGAAATGGCTAAAGAAATTGCCGGACAGATCAAATTGCAGATTAAGGGTGGCGCGGCCAATCCGTCGCCCCCAGTAGGTCCTGCGTTGGGCTCCAAGGGTATCAACATCATGGAGTTCTGCAAGCAATTCAACGCTCGTACCCAGGCCAGCGCCGGAAAGGTGTTGCCTGTTGTGATCACTTATTACACCGACAAGTCGTTTGACTTCATCGTCAAGACCTCTCCGGTGCCCGTTCAGCTGTTGGCTGCTGCCAAGGCGAGTAAGGGTAGTGGTGAGCCCAACCGCAAGAAGGTTGCAAGTGTGACATGGGATCAGGTGCGCGAGATTGCTGAGGACAAGATGCCGGACCTGAACTGCTTCACGTTGGCAAGTGCGATGCGCATGGTTGCCGGTACAGCACGTAGCATGGGTATAACCGTCAAGGGTGACTTCCCCGAGAACATTTAAAAAACTTCAATTATGGGTAAACTTACTAAGAATCAAAAGTTAGCGAGCGCTAAGATTGAAGCCGGGCGAGTGTACACTCTCAATGAGGCTGCCGCACTGGTGAAGGAGATCACTTTCACCAAGTTTGATGCCTCGGTGGATATCGATGTTCGTCTGGGTGTAGACCCCCGCAAGGCGAACCAGATGGTGCGTGGTGTGGTGTCCCTGCCGCACGGAACGGGCAAGCCGGTGCGCGTGCTCGTGTTATGTAATCCCGATGCCGAGGCAGCTGCCAAGGAGGCGGGAGCCGACTATGTAGGTCTCGATGAGTATATCGAGAAGATCAAGGGCGGTTGGACCGATGTTGATGTGATCATCACTCAACCCCAAATCATGGGTAAGTTGGGTCCGTTGGGTCGCATTCTGGGTCCCCGTGGCCTGATGCCTAACCCCAAGAGCGGCACTGTGACCCCCGAGGTCGCCAAGGCTGTGCGTGAGGTGAAGCAAGGTAAGATTGACTTCAAGGTTGACAAGGGTGGTATCGTCCACTCGTCGGTTGGCAAGGTGTCGTTTTCGCCTGAGCAGATTGTGGATAACGCTCGCGCGTTTGTCCAGATGTTGATCAAGCTCAAACCGGCCGCTGCCAAGGGAACCTACATCAAGAGCATCTATCTGTCGAGTACAATGAGCAAGGGCATCAAGGTTGACGTCAAGTCGGTTGAGGCCTAAGCAGAGTTAAACAGTTAAAGCATTGTAACGATGAAGAAAGAAGATAAGGGTTTGCTGATTGAGAAGATCAAAGAGATTCTGGCTCAATACAGTGTAATCTATATGGCCGACATCAATATGTTGAATGCCGAGCGCACGAGTGCATTCCGTCGTGAGGCGTTCAAGCAGGGCATCAAGGTGTACTGTGTCAAGAACACGTTGCTGCACAAGGCGATGGAGCTGAGCGATGAGGACTACTCAGGCTTGTATCCCGCGTTGTCAGGCAGCACGGCGTTGTTGCTCAGCGACACCGGCAATGCTCCCGCCAAGTTGATCAAGGGCTTCCGCCAGAAGAAGGAGACCGTGCCGACGTTCAAGGCTGCCTATGTTGAGCAGACCGTGTTCATCGGCGAGGAGAACCTCGAGGCACTGGTTGCCCTCAAGAGCAAGAGCGAGCTCATCGCAGATGTTGTCGCCCTGTTGCAATCGCCCGCCAAGAACGTGGTCAGCGCGTTGCAGAGTGGTGCCAACAAGTTGCATGGCGTGCTCGAGACATTATCAAAAAAAGAAGACTAACAAACAAGAAACATTAACAAATTTAAATCGAAAATACAATGGCAGATTTGAAAGCATTTGCAGAACAGCTTGTTAACCTGACTGTTAAGGAAGTTAACGAACTCGCACAAATTCTCAAGGATGAGTACGGCATCGAGCCCGCAGCTGCAGCTGTGGCAGTCGCAGCCGGTCCCGCAGCCGGTGCTGCTCCCGCCGAGGAGGAGAAGACCTCGTTTGACGTGGTGTTGAAGGCCGCTGGCGCTCAGAAGTTGCAGGTCATCAAGAAGGTGAAGGAGCTCACAGGTCTTGGCTTGAAGGAGGCTAAGGACCTGGTTGACAACGCTCCCGGCACTATTAAGGAGCAACTTCCCAAGGCTGAGGCTGAGGGCATGAAGGCTGAGCTCGAATCGCTCGGTGCTGAGGTTGAACTGAAATAAGAGCCTGTTAAACAGGTGTGACCCGGTGGCCTGCACCGACCCCGCTCGCGGGGCGTAAGGGTGGCCGGATAAAGCTCGGACGGGGACGACGCGCAAGTGTCGTTAAAATACCCGTCCGAGATTTGACGCAAAATAGATGAGATTGTCCGAGCACGGCTCCATTGCCTCACAATGTGCAGACACTCAATGAGTTGAATTCGCCGCCGACAGGTGGCGGACTGGGCGTGGCCATGGGGCCGCCGGCTCATCTGTTTTGGAATTTCCCCCAATCCTCCTATCCGATTTTGCCGGAATAATACAGCGACTCTGAATTCCTATAATTCCTCTATTTTCAATGTCTGTTAATAAACAACAACGAGTAAATTTTGCGCGCGTCAGGAATCCGTATCCTTATCCCGATTTCCTCGACGTGCAGCTGCAGTCGTTTCGCGATTTCTTCCAGTTGGACACCCCGACTGAGAAGCGTCGCAATGAGGGCTTGTACAAGGTCTTTGCCGAGAACTTCCCCATTGCCGACACTCGCAACAATTTCGTTCTTGAGTTTCTCGACTACTACATCGACCCGCCCCGTTACACCATCGACGAGTGCTTGGAGCGCGGGTTGACTTATAGTGTGCCGTTGAAGGCGAAGCTCAAACTATACTGTACCGATCCTGACCACGAGGACTTTGCCACCGAGGTGCAAGACGTGTACCTGGGTCAAGTGCCCTACATGACCGACAAGGGTACCTTTGTCATCAATGGTGCCGAGCGTGTGGTGGTGTCCCAGTTGCATCGTTCGCCGGGTGTGTTCTTTGGCCAGAGCATGCATGCCAACGGTACTAAATTGTATTCGGCGCGCATCATCCCCTTCCGTGGCTCATGGATTGAGTTCGCTACGGACATCAACAACGTGATGTATGCCTACATTGACCGTAAGAAAAAATTACCGGTGACCACGCTGCTGCGTGCCATCGGCTTTGAGAGCGAGAACGACATCATCAAGGTGTTCGGCATTGCTGAGGAAGTGAAGGTCACCAAGACCAACTTGAAGAAGGCGATAGGCCGCAAGCTGGCGGCGCGCCTGCTCAAGTCGTGGAATGAGGACTACGTTGACGAGGACACCGGCGAGGTGATCTCGATCGAGCGTGCCGAGGTGATTTTGGAGCGTGACACCGCGATTACCGAGGAGAACATGGAGGACATCCTCGAGAGCGGCTATCAGACCATCTTGCTGCACAACGAGGATGTGAACAGCAACGACTTCCAGATCATCTACAACACCCTCAAGAAGGACGATTGCATGAGCGAGAAGGCCGCAATCGTGTACATCTATCGTCAGTTGCGCAACGCCGAGCCGCCCGATGAGGCGAGCGCCCGCGAGGTGATCAACAACCTGTTCTTCAGTGAGAAGCGTTACGACTTGGGTGATGTGGGCCGTTTCCGCATCAACCGCAAGTTGGGCTTGTCCACGCCGGAGGACGTGCGTGTGCTGACCAAGGAGGATATTATTGAGATTATAAAGTACCTCATCGGCTTGATTAACAGCAAGACCGATGTCGATGATATTGACCACCTGAGCAACCGCCGTGTGCGCACGGTGGGTGAGCAGTTGTACAACCAGTTCGGCGTGGGCTTGGCGCGCATGGCGCGCACCATTCGTGAGCGCATGAATGTGCGCGACAACGAGGTGTTCTCGCCCATGGATCTGATCAACGCCAAGACCATCTCGAGTGTGATCAACACATTCTTTGGCACCAACGCGTTGTCGCAGTTCATGGACCAGACCAATCCGCTTGCCGAGATTACCCACAAGCGCCGTATGTCTGCGTTGGGTCCCGGTGGATTGTCGCGCGAGCGTGCCGGCTTTGAGGTGCGCGACGTGCACTACACCCACTATGGCCGCCTGTGTCCTATTGAGACTCCTGAAGGTCCTAACATTGGTCTTATCTCGTCGCTGTGTATCTATGCCAAGATCAACAAGCTGGGATTCATCGAGACTCCTT
>CAMHDX010000096.1 GCA_946183895.1 uncultured Porphyromonadaceae bacterium
GGGACAACAGGAGCCGCAGACGATTGCAGAGAGACGCAAGGCCCCTTGGCATCAAACGTTGCTTCTCGCTCGCCCATGCCGCAGAACCTTATCAGTTGCAACGTTATGTTATCGGTACCTCCACCTGCTTTAGCCAAGTCCATCAGTGCTTTGCCTGTAACATTCACGTCCTTAACTGTTGCCAATGCCTGCAAGATATCATCATCGTCCATCATGCCAGACAAGCCGTCACTGCACAACAAGAGCAGGTCACCCTCAGCAGGTGATAACGGCATCTGACACACTTCGGGCTCAACATTGCTCTTGACACCAAGGGACTTCAAGATCTTGTTACGCTCAGGATGATGCGCCGCTTCTTCAGGCGCAATCAATCCCTGATCAATGAGTGCTTGTACTACCGAGTGGTCTTTAGTAAGCCGATATAGTGTGCAGAGCCGCTTATTATAGTAATAAATGCGGCTATCCCCCACATGGGCATACCAGACCTTGTCCTCCCTGACAAGCGCCACACATGCTGTTGTGCCCATTCCTTTGAGCTCAGGATGTTGACATGCCTCGCCATAAATCTTTCCATTAGCATCGCTAATTGCATCTGCCAGAAAGCGTTGTGGCACCACACATTGATGGTCGTTGACATATCGGCATATACTATCAACCCCGATGCGAGAAGCTGTTGCGCCGCCCACATGGCCACCCATGCCATCACAGACAACAAACAAGTCACCATTGCTAGTGCTTTCAACGCGATTACTATCCTCATTATGCTCGCGCACCAAACCGACATCGGTCATGGCACACATATCTCGATCAAAGTTAACGATTCTCATTTAAAAGTAAAATTTGATTGTCGTTCCACCCATTGACACGATGTCTCCGCTACGCAATTTCAGGTCTTTAACTCTAACACCATTCATCACGATCCCATTAGTAGATCCCATGTCTCGAATGCCGAACACCTTGCCGTCATAATAGATAACCGCATGGCGACGGCTCACGGTCGGGTCGGTAATTGTTATGTCACATTCAGCCGACGAGCCGATGAGGGTCTCACACTTCTCAATTACATGATTGGTTGAACCGGACTTGTTAAATATTAATATCCGAGCCTTGATGTTGTGTGATGCCATAAACTGATTCATAGCTCTCGTACGCTCAAGGCGAGCGGTTTCCTGCTCACTGCTTTGTTGCGCTGTCTGCACACGTCGATGCTCGCGCTCTGCTATTTCCACACGTCGGCGCAGCGTCTCTTGCTCAGACTTCAATTGAAGTCGCTCCTGCTCAACACGTGCCTCCTCCTGCTTTTGTAATGCCTTGAGCCGGCTGCGACGGCGCATATAATAATATCCTCCTGTCACTAACAAGGCTGTCAATAGCACAAACAGTATAGTAGACAATATAGGATGAGCGACGATGAACGAGCCAATGGTCACTCCGGGCAATTTATATGTCGTGTTGAACACATCATCGCCCACCATCACGGTCAACTGTTTTTGCTCTCCGGTGCGTTCAAATCGAGAGCGGAAAGTTACACTATAGGCCATACCTTCCCAACGTCTCGCCATTGAAACGAGCCACTGGCCTACAACATTGTTTTCTTCAAAGGTGTAGACAATGCCCGCACCTGAGCCATTTTGCGCTTCCCTTGCCATTCTTGCCGCGTCAGCGCGCTGCAACGCGCCGGCTGGAGAATCAACTAATAGGCATTGCCCATAAGTCTCGCGTGCTATGGTTTCGCAAAATGAGCGAGAACTTCCTGTCGCACCCAGACAGACGGCATACATCGCCACGTGATTCTTGCGCGCTGCCTTCACAAGTTGCATGACATCAGCTGCGGCATCAAAGTTGTCGCGACCACCGGTGACCAAAACGAGGGATTTGGCTTCGGTTGGTGGCAAAGCATTCATCACCGCTACAGCCTGCTGTATGGCCTTTAGAAAATCGGTAGAGTTGCCGGTTTGGTAAGTTGTACCCTTCTCCGCCTCATCAAACACCATTTTTTGAGCTACACTCATGTCGGTGACAAATTTAGGCGACAACATGTTCAACATGCTTTGCCCATTGTTATCACAATAGTACGATGCCACATTCACCCTGATACTATCAACACCAATAGGCTTCAAGGTCATGCCGTTGAAGAGGTCAGCAATCATCTCAGGCACAATACTGCCGGCAGCATAATCCCACAAGAAAAGTACATTCTGTGATTCAGCCCGAGGTTCAGGACTAATGGTGTCAACCTTGATTAAGTCTACGCGGTGTCCATCCTCATTGATTATCACTGTGGTTGAATCAGGGTTGCCGGTCTGGACTACCAACGAGACATCAGGGAATTTGCTTGTGTTGATATCTCGTACAACAATTTGACCAATAGCCGTTGCGGCAATTACCGACAATAGAATAACAATGTAGAACTTTGTTCTCATAACGCATTCACTTCAGCATATAACCTATTCATTTCGTCACACAATTGCTCCATCTCGGCAATCATTTGTTGTGACTGTTGACGCAATGGGGCGATTACTTGTTCTTGGAATGCGTCACTCTTGGCATCGTTCCATTCGGCACGTGATGCCTCGGCAGTCTGCAAGAGTGTCTGCCCGCAATTTTCAAAAGATGTAATACCGTGTCTCATAACAATCGCTCTCTAACTGATTCCGGAATATCTGAAGCTTTCAATCGCAAGCGCCTACCATGAAATGAGAATTTAGCAAATGGGACTTTGGCACCGATTTCATGTGTGCCGTCGGCAGCCGTCGACGATCCGATGCCTGCGGCAAGACCTAAGCTTGTCTCTGAAGAGACTCCAACCTCGGTTTGGGCATACACACCTCCCTGCAACTTCGGTGCTGAGATATACGCCCCTTGCAGACCTGCTGTGGCTAAAGAAATCTCAGCACCCATGTTTGCGCCTCCAGTGCCTATCGTTGCAGAAGCGTTCCCTTCTACACCCAGGCCTACATTAATACCACTCACCACTATAGCTCCGCTTTCCTTTACGTTAAAATAGGTGCTCGTTATACGCATCCCTGCCATTTTACCAGTGGCCCCGGCCTCGGCAACATTCACCTCCGGCGCATTGAAACTGCGTTCAGTGGGTTTATCAAATGATCCATCTATAGTCACGACATCCCACTTCGCATTTGGTCCACTCGCACTATGAGATATTCCTGTTGACCTGTCTCTGAATTGATGCTCCATCTTAGTGCCATCATGCGAGACGAAATAGAATTCATCATCACTGTGAGAGAATTGATAGAACTCGCCATTATCACCGGTGAGGTGCACATCGGCAGCCGCTAGTACATTAGATATCGCCACAAACCTCTTGGGACTATCCATGCGGTCAAGCATATAGTTCAATCCATCTTCACTTAAACCTCCGATACGCGTCAATCCCGATGGCACCAACGGGCGGCTTTGCCCATCGGTGAGCGATTGCAATATGATCTCGTTGTTGCGTAAATCCACTCCCAGTTGATGCATTGTCTCGGTCATGGATAGGCTCAACTCTTGTGTTTTGGATTTCTCAAGGGTATCACGCAAGCTTTCTATCTTGCCTGAGATCTCTTCTTTCTTCACCTCAACAACTTCCTGTTGCAGTCCGCGATAGATGTTGTTGTAAGCTTCAACATATTCATGCGCCTTCTCTCCGCGTTTCTGCAGTAGTTCAGTTGTGTTGATACCATACTGATCTTGAAATAGACGGTCTGCCGCATTTTTCAAGTACATTTGACGCAGTCCCAGCGCCAAGCCACCGGCACCGATGAGAGCCACGATACCCGCCGCAGCTTCACGCATAGCCACCCCATCGGGAGCGGACACCGGCGGCACGTTGGCAAACGAGGATGGCGCCGATAAATCAATGTGCACAGTGCCCGGTCCGGGCGGGCCAGCAACACCGGCAATCTGTTCTCCACCGGAGATATTTATCGCCGTAGGCATCTCTGCTGACGACTGGATGGCTCCGCCTTGACCTGGCACCGCACCTCCTGTCACTGTGGCTACAGTGCTTGATGTGGCAGCAGATGCTGGTGCCGCGTTGCCGGCGTACTCCGCGATAAGGTTTTCCAACCGTGACAGATATGCAGTAGCCGCGTTGACACGTGAATCTCTTGCGGCACGATAGTCGGAACATCGACCGGCAAAAGCCGCCACTGCGGTACGAGCCTTTGCGACCAAAGCCTCGCAACGGTTCAGTCTCGCACTGGCACGCTGATAGGCAGCTTCCTCGGCGGCACAAGAGTGCTCTATATCATGATTGCGGCGCATCTCGCATTGACGCAGCGCAGCCTCCTTTGCCGCAACTTCCTGCTGCAAGGTTGAGCGTTTCCTCTCCATCTCGGCCAACATTGACTCGGCTTGCCGGTGAAATGAGGTTAAAGCGCCATCACAGCCACCCGTCCATGCTCTCAAAGCCTGACCAAGAGCTGTTACAGCGCTAGTCGTTACTGTGGTTCCAGCCATATCATATGTTGATTAATAACCTCAGCCAGAATAAGCGTCAACGATAGAGGCTTGCTGATTCAAATAATTACAAAAGTCTACCAAGTTGGGTATTAGCTTACCCTCAATCGGCTTAAGGTCTTCATAATAACGAGCTATGAAATTACGTCCCACAGGGTCATCCCATAGAAAACTCCCCAATTGGGAATCCATAGAATTCTTCACAGCGAGGATATCATCATGATTGGTGCGTAGCATTTGACTTAATTGCACCAAAGCCTCGCGAGTTACCTTTGATTGTGCCATAGTGATAGGATTGGTTTAGAAGTTAATATTGGTTGCATGGTACTGCATCAAGACATCAATCTTTGTCTGTAGATAATTGGCAAAATCAATCATCGTCTGCGCCAGACGTGTGATGTCGGGGTCGCTTTGCCCAAAAAAAGCTTCGCTGAACTGTACACTCTTGGGATCCTGCCACTCACTACTAGTCAACGCATTGATTGTTGAGCCAATTGAGGAGCGAATCTCGTCAAAATGTTGCGCATTGCGCTCAAGAGTTTGCTTGAACTGAATCAAGTACTCATAATCAACATTAATACTGCTCATAAGATTAAACGATTAATTATGTTAGTGATATTATTACTTATATCTAAAGATGTAACCTTCCGGGGCCTTCAATCCTCGTTGTCCCATCTCTTTTGAAATCTGCTCATGTATTTGCCGCGCGACACCTGCCTCAATGTATGCCTTATCACTTTGCGACGAAAGCTTTACAGC